>JAQGOT010000398.1 GCA_028293465.1 Pedosphaera sp.
ACATGCCGCTCCTCCGGAGCTTCGGAAGGTTGAGAACCGACTCGGTGGCCCGCACATCAGTGAAAAGGTTGCCCGGATGCAGGTTAATCCAGGCAAATCCAAGTTAATCCAAGTCGGGAAGGTGAATCGAATATTGACGGGGCGGGGAGGGGGTAATTAAGCTGCGGGTCACTAATCCTGATATATTTATGGGTCTGAACAACAAGCCGGCTAATATCTCTTCTTTTCAACATGAGGAGCGGGTTTTCCCTCCGTCCAAGGCTTTTTCGGCGGGGGCGCATATCAAATCGATGGCGCAATATCGGAAGCTGTATAATGAATCGATTCAGTCGCCGGACAAGTTCTGGGGGCGGCAGGCGAAGGAGGAACTGGTTTGGTTCAAGCCTTGGAAGAAGGTGTTGCAATGGAAAGCGCCGTTCGCGAAATGGTTCGTGGGGGGCAAGCTGAATGTGAGCTACAACGGCCTGGACCGGCATCTCGGGACGGCGACGGCGAACAAGGCGGCGCTGATCTGGGAGGGGGAACCGGCGGGGGCGGGCATTCCGGGGGAGGAACGGACGCTGACGTACAAGCAACTGCATCGGGAGGTCTGTTTGTTCGCGAATGTTTTGAAGCGGCATGGGTTGAAGAAGGGGGATCGGGTGATCATTTATCTGCCGATGGTGCCGGAGGCGGCGATTGCGATGCTGGCGTGCACGCGGATCGGGGTGATTCACTCGGTGGTGTTCGGCGGGTTCAGCGCGCAGTCGGTGGCGGATCGCATTTTCGATTGCCAGGCCAAGCTGGTGATCACGGCGGACGGAGGTTTTCGACGGGGCACGGTGGTGCCGTTGAAGAAGAACGTGGATGACGCTTTGGTGATCAAGGATGCGCAAGGCAATTTGCTGGCGAAGACGATTGAGAAGGTGATTGTGCTGCGCCGCGCCAACAATGACATTCATGTCGAGGAGGGCCGGGACGTGTGGTGGCATCGGGAGGTGCAAGAGGTGGATGCGAATTGTCCGGCGGAAAAAATGGACAGTGAAGCGCCGTTGTTCATTCTTTATACGAGCGGGTCCACGGGCAAGCCGAAGGGGATTCTGCACACGACGGGCGGTTATCTGCTCGGGGCGAAGATGACCACCAAGTATGTTTTTGATTTGAAGGAGACGGATGTTTATTGGTGCACGGCGGATGTGGGCTGGGTTACCGGACATAGTTATCTGGTGTATGGGCCGCTGGCGAATGGGGCGACGAGTTTGATGTACGAAGGCGCGCCGAATTTTCCGGAGCCGGATCGTTTCTGGCGCATCGTGGAGAAGTACGGGGTGACGATCCTTTATACCGCGCCGACGGCGATTCGGGCGTTCATGAAGTGGGGAGTGGAGTGGCCGAAGAAGCATGATTTGAGTTCGCTCCGCTTGCTCGGGACGGTGGGTGAACCGATCAACCCGGAGGCGTGGATGTGGTATCACGAGGTGATTGGCGGGAAGCGGTGTCCGATTGTGGATACGTGGTGGCAGACGGAGACGGGCGGGATCATGATCACACCGTTGCCGGGAGCGACGCCGACCAAGCCGGGGACGGCGACGCTGCCGTTTTTTGGGATCTTGCCGGAGGTGGTGGATGATAAGGGCAAAGCCGTGCCGAAGAACAGCGGCGGGAAATTGGTGGTGCGCAAGCCGTGGCCGAGCATGTTGCGCGGCATCTGGGGCGACATGGAACGTTACAAGGAGACTTACTGGAGCGAGGTGAAGGGGAGTTATTTCACGGGCGATGGTTGCCGCCAGGATAAGGACGGGTATTTTTGGATCGTGGGCCGCATCGATGACGTGCTCAATGTGGCCGGTCACCGCATCGGCACCGCGGAAGTGGAGAGCGCGTTGGTGAGCAATCAGAAGGTGGCGGAAGCGGCGGTGGTGGGGCGGCCGGATGAGTTGAAGGGGCAGGCGCTGGTGGCGTTCGTCACGGTGAAGAGCGGAGTGGTGGCAGACCAGAAGTTGCGCGATGAATTGCGCAATCATGTGGCGAAGGAAATCGGGCCGGTGGCGAAGCCGGACGACATCCGTTTTGCGGAAGCGTTGCCCAAGACGCGTTCGGGGAAAATCATGCGGCGGCTGCTCAAGCAGGTGGCCTGTGGTGGCGAGATCAAGGGTGACACCACGACGCTGGAGGATCTGAGCGTGTTGACGCGTTTGGGGAGCAGCGAGGAATGATCGGGGCCGGGACAGGCAGCGGGGTGTCACCGGCCACCATGGGATTTTGATGCGAACACTCATTGTCAAAACGGTTGCGGTTATGAGCCTACTCGGAACCATGCAGGCGGGAAGCGCCGCGGAAGCGGTGGCGAAGAAACCGAGCGCTGCGCAGCTCGCCGAAGTGAAACGGATACTCCGGGAGGTACCGCTGATCGACGGTCACAACGATGTGCCATGGCAGTATCGCAAAAGGGCGAACAATGATTTTGCGGCGATTGATCTGGCCAGTGACACCAGCCAGATGAAGCCGCCGATGGTGACGGACATTGCGCGTTTGCGGGCGGGGGGTGTGGGCGGGCAGTTCTGGTCGGTTTATATTCCGCCGACGTTGAACGGGTCGGTGGCGGTTCGCGCGGTGCTGGAGCAGATCGACATCGTGCATCAGATGGTGGCGCAATATCCGGAGGCGTTCGAGCTGGCGTTGACGGCGGCGGACGTGGAGCGGATTCATGGGCAGGGAAAAATCGCCTCGTTGATCGGCATGGAAGGGGGACATTCGATTGATAATTCGCTGGCGATGCTGCGGATGACTTATTCACTGGGGGCGCGGTACATGACTCTCACGCACATCAAGAACACCGGGTGGGCTGATTCCGCGAACGACGAACCGAGGCATCATGGCCTGACGGCGTTTGGCGAAGAGGTGGTGCGCGAAATGAACCGGTTGGGGATGTTGGTGGATCTTTCGCACGTGTCGGTCGAGACCATGCGCGCGGCGTTAAAGGTGAGCCGGGCGCCGGTGATATTTTCCCATTCCTGTGCCCGGGCGTTGTGCGATGACCCGCGCGATGTGCCCGACGAAGTGCTCAAGCTCATGCCCGGCAATGGCGGCGTGGTGATGATCACGTTCATGCCGCAGTACCTCACGGAGCGGGCACGGGCGCAAGCGGGGTTGGTAAAGCAGGAGCGGGCGCGGCTTGAAAAAGTTAATCCAGATGCGCCGGAAAAAGTGAAGGTGGAAGTGGAAGCGTGGGAGGCGGCGCATCCTTTGGCGCACCCGGCGACGTTGAGCGACGTGGCGGATCATATCGATCATGTGCGCAAGGTTGCGGGAATTGACCATGTAGGGATTGGTGGAGATTACGAGGGGTTCGACGGACCGCCGGAGGGGTTGGAGGATGTGTCGTGTTATCCCGCGTTATTGGCGGAGTTGATGAGCCGCGGTTACACGAAGGAGGAGATCAAGAAGGTGGCGGGTTTGAATGTGTTGAGAGCACTGCGTGGAGCGGAGGAGACGGCCAAGGAGTTGCAGAGCGGAAAGCATCAGCGCTGACAATCAAGAGTTGAGAACAAGCGGCGAACCGGAAGGGATAGTGAGTGAACGACCATCCCGTGTCCGGTTCAGACTGACAGCGTGCGCCCAGCGGTTAAGCGCAACCGAAAGATCAATCTTCGTAACTGCTGCGCCGGCCGCGGTTAAGGAGCATGCCGATGATGAGGCCCAATCCGAGAGCAATGCCGATGGTTTGATAGGGGTTTTCCCGAATCCGGCGGTCGGTCACCCGAGCGTACTCGGAGGCTCGTTCCTTGCTCGTTTCCCAAAACTCGCCCATGCGATTCTGGAGGTCCTCGGTGGTTTCTTGGAAATTCTCCATGGCGTTCTGGGCTGTCTCCTTCAAGTCGTCGGTTTTTGATTTGTTATCCATAATGTTAACCTTTCGCGATGTTGCTTGTGTGAACGCACCAAACTGACCTGCCCGCGTTCAGGAAAAAATAGCCCGAGCCCCGGGTAACGCCATGGGGTGTTTGCCTAAAGGGAGTGGGTTCCGGGGTAGAAATCGGGAAAAAGACGCGGTTCCGGCCTTCTTTTGCGGTGGCCGGGGTGGACCCAACCGGGCGAGGACACCCCAACTGCCGGGCGCGAGTCTGCGGCGGAACGAAGGCTTGATAAAATTACTTGCACCGGAGGGCTGCGGTTTGTAGGTTTGAAGGCCTTTGAGTGCACCCATAGCTCAATTGGATAGAGCGTCTGACTACGGATCAGAAGGTTCCAGGTTCAACTCCTGGTGGGTGCACCATTTGTTTTTGAGGTTAAACTTTCTTGATTCCTCCAGCCACCGGTTCGCGATTGTGTGTTGCGCCTGAGCCCGTGGGTGCAATTTTTTGGTCAACCGCACCTGCCTGAAGCACGAGTCAGGCTGGCTTGTGGACCTCCCTTCTGCTAGAGTAGTGCGAACTCGGTCGTATCGCGAAGGAGGGGCCTCGAAATGGTTGGTGGTAACGCCTTTCCGAAAAGCCAATCGCTAGCAAGCCAGCGATATAATGGCAAACCGCAGACGAAAAGTCCTTCGAGCATCGGGGATGGTGTTTTTGGGGTTGAGCATTTTAGTGATTGCCCTCCCAATTTGGCTTCCTTGGGCGCTTCGCCCCATCCTACAGCGGAATGGAATCCAGTATTCCACTTATGAACGGGTGGGCTACGGGCGGTTTGCGCTCCGTGGAGTCACTTTCATCAAGCGAAAAACCGAGTTCAAGGCGGCGCGGATCGAAGCGGTGATGCCCACACTTTGGGTCTGGCA
>JAQGOT010000417.1 GCA_028293465.1 Pedosphaera sp.
TCACAAGGCAGCACGGCCTTCTTTTGCGGGTGATAAAAACAGCTCGCCTCGCTTTCCTCCATCACCGCTTCGCCACTCCGGCCGGGTGTGAAGCGCCGGAACAAGGCCGGAAAAACCTGGGCTTGCAGCCGGCTGCCGCAACCCGGGCAGGGGGTCAAATCTTCCAGGTTGAAAACCGTCTCCGCCAAAGGCGTCTTGCATTTGCCGCAGGAGACGATCTGGGGATCCATAACAGGCTATTTGAAAATCACCCGCGTGTTGCAGATGCGGTCGTGCAACGCGCGTTTCTCATCGTCGAAACCGGCCATGATGTAACCGATTAAACAGGCCACGTAGCTGATAATTTTGGCGAAGTACCGTCCAATCGACCGTCCATAGGTAACCTTGGAACCGTCCGAAACCACCACTTGAATTTTACAGGCCATTTTGCCCAGTGTGGCCCCATATTTGCCGATAAAAAACGCTTCATAGCCCAAGGCGATGATGATTTGCAGGCCCATGAGCACAAAAGGGAGCACGGAGAAATCCGAGGAGGACGACGCCGGCGTTCCCGTAAACGATCCGACCAGTCCAAATCCCGCGACCAGGCACATGAGAACGCTGACCGCCTTCATGATCAGCCCGTCCACGAACACCGCCGCAAAACGAATCCAGAATCCGGCGTACCTGAGCGGACCGGCAGCCACTTCCATCCCCTCGCTCAATTTCTGGACAAAAATGGGTTTGCAACCCGCGCACACCCGGACGTTCCCGTAGCTGATCGTGTCCTCGGTCGGAAAAAGCCTGCCGCACTCTGCGCAAACCGCCTTGCCGGCGGCAACGGCGGCCACCGCCGGACCGCCCATGGGCTGGGTTACGACCGGCGGCGCGGCGGTAATCAAACCGGAAGCGGGAGACCTGACTTCAGCGTAAGGCAGCCAATTGGCCATGCCTTCCTTCCAGACGAGGGTGTCGGCCGTGATGGTCCCGCTTGCCAACAACGATTCCAAGGCAGCTTCATCCACCGGCCCGATTTGTTGTCCCGCATGCACATAATACCAGTTCATATTTTTTTGGCTGGGCGATCTGATTTTAATTTCGGGGCCGCCACTTCCATTCGCCCAAGGGTGATTAGGATGCTCAAAAAAAGCAAAGGAATTCTGCGTTTCATCTTGTGGTTTTCAGACCGGCTTTGGGACGAAATCCGCAGTGTAGGCAGCAAATTGGCACTGTTCCCGCTGAATTGCGGCCCCAAACGGAATCATTTGCTCCGGCGACCTCCCGCTGCCCGGTGCTTTTGACTGTCATGGCAAATTAAGTCGTTCGTCATTTTTGGAAAAACGGGCTATGGTGCCTCGGTTGCACCGAAGGTAACTTTGAATGTAGTTTCCGAGGAAGGGTCTTATGGCTGATACAATCCGTTGGGGAATAATTGGGACGGGCAGCATCGCCCGGAAATTTGCCGAGGGGCTGACCTCGCTGCTGGATGCCGAAATCGTGGCCATCGGCTCACGATCACAAGCCAACGCGGACGAATTTGCGCGTCAATTCAACGTCTTCCATCGCCATGCCAGTTACGAAGCCGTGGTGACGAATCCCGATGTGGATGCGGTTTACATCGCCACCCCGCATTCGCTCCACGCTGAGAATACTCTCATGGCGTTGGCGGCCGGGAAACCGGTCTTGTGCGAGAAGCCATTCACCATCAATGCGCGGCAGGCCGAATCGGTGGTGCAAGCGGCTCGGAGCACAGGCATCCTCCTGATGGAAGCGATGTGGACGCGGTTTTTGCCGCCGATCGTCCGGCTGCGGGGAATGCTCGCCGAAGGAATCATCGGCGAGGTGCGGGCTTTGGAAGCTGACTTTGGATTTCGCAAGGAAAGCCGGGAAGGGCGGCTCTACGATCCGGCGTTAGGCGGCGGTGCTTTGTTGGACATTGGCGTCTATCCGATCTCGCTTGCTTCCATGATCTTTGGCCCGCCATCACAGGTGGCCGGTGTCGCTGATCTGGGGGCGACCGGTGTGGATGAACAAGCGGCCATCGTCCTGGGTCATCCGCAAGGCCAATTGGCGCTGCTGCATGCTTCAATTCGCACCCACACCTTCAACGAAGCGTCCGTCATCGGCACCCTCGGCCGGATCAAATTGCATCGTTCCTGGTGGAAGGGCTCCGACATGACCTTGTCCTTGGACGGTGGCGGGGAAGAGTTCCTGGATTTTCCTTTCACGGGAAACGGCTTTCAATTCGAAGCCGCCGAGTTCATGGAATGCCTGCGTGAAGGCCGATCAGAAAGCAAAATCATGCCGCTCCATGAAACGCTGGCCATCATGAAGACCCTCGACACCCTGCGCGCCCAATGGGGTTTGAAGTATCCGATGGAATAATCAGCACTCTTATTTCTGCTCGCCGCAATAGTCAATCCGGACGATCTGCGTGTCGCGGTTGTCGCTCCACGCCGTCCCCCACTCGATGAGGTACAGGCAGCCATCCGCCCCCAATTCCATGTCCATCGGCCGCTTGAAAGTCATGTTCGGACAAAAGCGTTCCATCTTCGCGATCTTATCCGTGGCATCGAGATGCACGGCAATGATCCAGTTCCGCGACCATTCGTAAATGAACAGCGTGTGATCGAATTCCTGCGGCAGCTTGTGTTCTGATTTGAGCTTGGGACTAAAATAATACACCGGGCCAGCCATGGCGGTGCGTCCACCACCGCCGTTCACCACGGGGAACTTCGCGGACTGCGATCCGGGATAATAAATGAACGCGGGTTGGGCCGGAGGCAGTTCCTTGATGCCGGTGTTGTTGGGCGAATTGTTGACCGGCTTGGTGGCATCGTACCTTTCCCCGGAGCTTTTTTTCTCAAAGTCATACTTCCAGTAGGCCTTGTTATCGCCGACGAAATACGGCCAGCCGAAATTCCCGGCGACACGCGCTTGGTTGATTTCATCATGCCCTGCCGGACCACGCCCCTCCGTGAAAGACACCGCGTCCGGTCCCACATCACCCCAATAAAGGATTCCGTTCTTCTGGTCGATCGAGATGCGAAAAGGATTGCGGCAACCCATCGCATAAATCTCCGGGCGCGTATCGGCCGTGCCTGGTTTGAAAAGGTTGCCCTCGGGAATCTTCACTGTCCCGTCGGGTTGCGGCGTCACCCGCAGCACCTTCCCGCGGAGATCGTTCGCGTTTGCGGAGGATTTTTGGGCGTCCCAGGGGCCTCGAGCGGGCCGCTCATCGCTCGGTGAGTAACTGTCTGACTCGAACGGATTCGTATTGTCGCCCGTGGACAGGTAAAGGTTCCCTTTGCTGTCGAACGCGAGCGACCCGCCGGCATGGCAGCATTTCTCCCGCTGGGTGGCCACGCGGAGCATGACCTTTTCCGAACCCATGTCGAGCTTGTCCCCTTTGAGCGTAAAGCGGGAGAGGATATTTTCACCCGCCTTCTGGCCCGCCTTGTCCGGGTGGGTTTCCGGCGGGGAATAGTAGAGATACAACCAGCCATTCTTGATGAAGTTTGGGTCCAGGGTGATCCCCAACAGTCCATCCTCCAGTTTCGTCTTCTCGTAATCCTCCACCTCCAGTTTTCCGACCACCACGGTGGACTTGGTTTTTGGCGTCCACATCTTTATGACGCCATTGCGCTCCGCGTAAAAAACGCGCCCATCCTTCGCGATGGCGAGTTCCATCGGATCCTTCAACGAATCAATGATCTTTCCATCACCATTGACATCCTTGTCGGCGTCCAGGATCACCTTCTGGAACATCCCGTCCGTTTGGGGCCCGGAGGGCTTCGGCTTGTCGCCGGCAAGCGAGAGGAAGGGCATCGCGCAAACGGCCAAGCTGAAAACGGCAAGTGTCGGGTATTTCATGTGCATCATCAGACTCGATTAAATTAAATAAATTCAAACCTCCGTCAGGGAACGCCCGGGCATTTTACCGCCAACCTCCGGGGCCACCGTCCCGGCGCAACTCAATCCTTGCCGCTTTTTGCAACGGCTGACTTCGGCGCGGGGATGAAAATCTTTTGCCCCGATTTGAGTTTGGTCGCATCAAGGCCGGGATTGGCTGCCAGAATCTGGCTCACGCTCACTTTGACACCCTGTTCCCGGTAAGCCTGCGCGATGATCGACAATGAGTCGCCGGGCTTGACCTGGTAAGTGAAGCCGGTTTCGTCGCCTTTGGGAGCGGAGACCGGTTCCGTCACCACCGGCCTCGAAGTTGTGGTGTGTGTTGGCGTCTGCGCGATAGTTTTGCCCAGCTTC
>JAQGOT010000234.1 GCA_028293465.1 Pedosphaera sp.
ACGCCACAACCCATCGAGGACAAGCGCGCGGATCCGGACCAGGACGTCCGCAACCAGTCGCTGCGGCGCTTCTCCGATGGCTTGAAAGACGTGGCCGGTAAATCGGGGGCAAGCTTCGTGGATCAGTTTGATCCCTACATGGCCATGCTGCTGCGCGAGCGGACTTCGAACCCGACGAACTTCATCGGTGCGGGTGATGCGGTTCACCCCGGGCCGGTGGGACACACGGTCATGGCATGGGCGGTGTTGAAGGGCCTTGGCGCATCCGCCGAGGTGTCGCAGGCCGAGATTGATGCCGCGGCGCAAAAGGTCACCGTCGCCACAGGCTGCCGGATCGATCATCTCCAGCAAGCCGGCGGCAAAGTCAGCTTCGACCGGTTGGACGAGGCCCTGCCCATGCCGATTGATGAACGCGCGGAAGGCGCCCTCAAGCTCGCGCCGATCGCAGATGAATTAAATCACTTGGGATTGCGCGTCACCGGATTAACCGGCGGAAATTACGATGTGACCATTGATGGCGAGCTGGCCGGGAAGGTCAGTGTCGCGGAACTTGCCAAAGGCTGGAACCTGGCCAACGCCGCCGGCCCCATCACCAAGCAGTCGCGCGAGGTCTTGAAGCTCGTCTTCGAAAAAAACAACCTCTTCTTCCACGAGTGGCGTGAGATTCAGCTCATGAGTTTCCCCGAGTGGGCGCAAGGGCCGGAGATCGAAGCCAAACGCGCGACCGAGGTGGCCCGCCTGGAGCAGGAGATCGCCGGACTCGAGGCGCAGATCGACAAGGCGCGAAAACCCAAGTCGCACCATTTTGAACTGAAGGCTTCGGTGGAGTAAACCGGCGGTGGACGGCCAATTGCCGTTGACGCCTGGGCCCGCAACCCCGATTGTCGCCCATTGTTTCAGCATGCAAAAGCCTGTCCTGCGTTGCGCCTACCTGCTCTAACTCTTGGGGGTTGGCTTGCCTCCCCTCATCGGGTTAGAGCTTTCCCCCGGCTTTACAACTTCCCCGGAGCGCCGGTTTCCAAACCGGCTTCACGCGAACGATGAATAGCAAACGGACCTTTTCGCCGCCCCCCACCCCGTCCGCGCGGCATCAAGCCACCATCTCAAAACCGTGCCGAACGTCGCTGGCCGGCTTTGCTCCTCGATCTGGTTCGGTTCCGGCCTCTTGAGCTGCTGGCGGCAAGCGCTTTCGCATCAGAGCTGGTGACAGGATTACCAGCCACGCCCCAGTCTCCACTCTTGACCTCTTCAATGATAACCAACGTCAATGGCCGCAGGTTCTCGCCTTCGATCGACACCATCGTGTCCGTGAGCTTGCGGATCATCTCCTGCTTTTGTTTTGGCGTGAAAACGCCCTCTAGTAGTTTCACATTGAGTAACGGCATAGGTGTTCTCCAGTCTGTCATTTGAGTTGCTTTGGTTGTTGAGCGCGCACCGCAACTCTCAAGCGCGCGCCAAATGGTTTGGTTTTCTTTGAATGCTCGGGGGTTCGCCAAACCTCCCAACACGGGTGGCAGAACTTTCTCCTCCACAGAAAACATACTCCCACCACTATCGCCCAGAACGAGGATATTTCAACAGGCTGCCAAACCAAATAATCCGAGCAAAGCAACCCGTTACGTCCCCTTCTGCCATGGAAGTATCCAATGCTCGCCAAACTCCTCGAAATCCAATTCCTCTCCGTTTTGTAAGAGGGTACAAATGGGCTCCGCGGGAAAGTCATTGCGTCGTAGTGAGACCTCCTCGCCCTCAACAACCGCGTTAAACATGTATCGGTCGGTTGGCGAGCACTCCCATTGGATGGGGCGGCAAAATAAACTCTCCAAGTTCATTGTATTCCCATCTCATCATTTACCTTGGCATCAGCTCTCGATGCAACTGCAATCACATCTTCATGAGCTTTTTGAAAGATGGGCACGCCTTCCGCCCCCCTGCTCATCAGAGGTGTCGTTTCTCATTGGCTTTCCCGGCGATTAAAAACATCGCCAAGCTTGAACTGCCTGCGCCGCCGGCTCTCGCCGGCCCGCGTGGAAGACATCCCGTTCAGGGCAGTGTCAGCCGATAATATTGCTGGCTGTTCGTGGCGTTGGGATCATTGAAGAGCAACGAGCCATCGCCGGCGGCGGTGTTCGTGCTGAGTGGGAGCCAAGGGAGAGCGAGATTGGTCGTCGTCTGCACGATTTAAGTGCTGTTGGGCGCGCCAAAAAATGCGATCGCAAACACCCCGTTCGAGGCACCGCTGATTTGGGCGGGGCCGACCGGGAGGACGCCGTTGATGGTCACCGTGCCGGTGGCAGTGCAACCGGCCGCGAGAGAAATCACGCCATAGGTGAAGCTGTCGTTGTTGACCAGCGCGCCTTGGTAATAAATGACGCCGTTGCTGCGGGTGAGCGTTATTCCGTTGGCGGAGATCGGCGCGAGATTTGTCAAAGTAACCCCGCCGGTGCCTGAAGCGTTGGTCAACAAATTCGATTCCAACAAGGTAAAGGGCTGCCCCTTGATTTCGTTGTAGGTCACGTTACTTGCGCTGGCTGAATTCACGGTCAAGGTGCCGTTATGATAGGTGGTGATGTAATTGGTGAGGTTGAGAGACCCACCGATTGCGGCGCTGGGAATGATGTCATAGCTGCCCGCTGCCGCGCCGATTGCCGCGCAGTTACTTGCCAGCGTGACCGATCTGATGGTTTCGCCGTTCTGCAAGCCGCCGCTCGCGAACTCTGTCCCGGCAAGAACCAGGGTGTCGCCGGCACATCTGCTGGCATCGTGAGCGGTGATGCTCAGGGCCGCCGGGTTCACCGTCAGGGTCTGTGTCACGGATGTGGCCGAGCCGTAGGTGGCGCCATCCCTGGCCTGGCTCGCGGTGATGGTGGTTGCGCCCGCGCTTACAATGGTCAACGTGTTGCCAGACAACGTGGCAACATTGGTATCAGAACTGGCGTAGCTCACCGCCAATCCCGAACTTGCCGTCGCGCCCAAAGTGAACAGCCCGTCGGCCATGGTCTTGTTGGTCAAAGTGCCAAACGTAGTCGCCTGGCTCGCTTGCTAGCGAGCGATCCCGGATTTTGCTCGCTTTTCTCCGCACCCGCTGCCACAGTGAATTCATGAGGACCAAGTTTCGCATCGTGCTGCCAATTCTGTGCGTCGCCATTCTCGGCGGGATTGCCTGGTCAGCGCTGCGACCGGGAGAGCCTGTTTACCAAGGAAGGCGCCTGAGCGGTTGGTTGGAAGAATATGCGGCCCAGTACCTTATCCCTCCAGTTGGACATCTCGATCAATATTTCCGCCCCCCGAATTTGCATCCCGATGAACGCGTGGTGGCAGCCGACGTGGCCGCCATCCGCTACATAGGCAGCGAGGCTGTGCCGTCCCTCGTGGGAATGGTGGAGGCCAAAGACTCCCCGCTCAAGCAAAGTCTCACGGCGCTTATTCAAAAGCAGCCGTTGGTTCCTTTTCATCCTCGAACCGCCGCGATCTATCATCAAATGGCGGAGTTAGGATTTATGATTCTCGGGCCCGACGCCAAAGCCGCCGTCCCCGCTCTGGTCGGTCTGTTGCATAATCGCGACCAGGAAATCCAAAAGAGCGCCATCGCTTCCCTCTACAGCATCGGACCGGCGGCTCAAGCCGCTCAACCGGCCCTGCTTCCGTTCTTGAATCACACGAACCTGGACCTCCAGGAAGCGGCCATCGCGTGTTTGGGCAACCTTGGCCCCGCCGCCCAAGACGCCGTGCCCGTTTTGCTCCCCTACCTCAACCACACGAATGTCGTCATCCGACACAAGACCAAGCGCGCTTTGGACAATATTCAGGCGCCGATCGAGTTGGGTAGTATCAGCTCTGATATTGGTGTGGCTTCTGGACAGTCCTGATGTTCAAGCCGTCTGCTTGAGTTGGGGGAATAAGATGTAAAGCAAACGCAAGCTCCCGCCACGCTGCTCACCAAGGCGCGCATCAATGGACCCGCTTCAGGATTTTGATCCCGAACAGCGACTGCTGCAAAGGTTCATGCCCGATGAGCCACACCGACTCGTAGTGCTGTTGAATCCATTGCATCAGTTCCAAGCCGAACTTCTCCTCCTGCCCGAAAAATTTCACGCCGTACTCGGCACCGTCCCGGTGAATTAACATGACGTAATCCGGACTGTTCTGCTGAAACGCAGCCGTCATATTGGTCTGCCCGAACACGGCCATTTCAGCCGGGTTCCAAACGAAATAATGGGTCGGATTCGTCCGGCGACTCAGGAAATTCACCATCGCTCCTTCGGGTAACACCGCGAGGGTTGCTCCGGGAGGCAGGTGCTCTTCGATCCAAGGCAGCGCGGCCTGAATCGCCGTGCCGGTCGGATTGATTTTCTCTGCAAACGCCATGATTGCGTCGCCACCCCGGCCCACCGCCACGGTCTTGCCCTGGTAAACAAATTCCGACTGCACGAAGAGCCGCACAAAACCCACCATCAACACCAGCCAGACCGTGCCACGAAATAACCGGGGCTGAACTCCATATTTCTCCAGCAAACGCGGCAGCAACCAGAGCAACAGGTAAATGGCACTGACGAATGCCGGCATCGCCAGCGCAAAGCCGTAATGCCAGATGCGGCTGTACAATCCGAGCTTCGCCAGCAAGGCGAGTCCGAACACACTCCACAAAAGCGGGAATACGGGCGGCCTTTCCACCGCCAATTCTTTGTACTTCACACACAGGATCACGAACAGCCCGAGGCTCAGCAGCGGCAACGACCGCCCGCAATCAACCCAATCAAACGCGCTGGCCATCGCCACCAGCACGGCACCGGCCGCCACCGCCACCAACCGATTCGCGGAAGAATCCATTTTGCGCCGGAACAAAACCGCGCAGAGGCTCACGATCGCGGCAACCGCCACGAAATGCTTCAGCATGGCGATAATGTTATGGCCCGGGGTGTCCAGCCCCAGGCACCACTTGTAGAAGAAATCCTTCGAAACAGAACTCCCCAGCAAGGGCACCCAGGCGAACGCAACCGACCGCAAACTCGCCTGCCAATCTTCAACTCTGTGGAAATAAAGCAGGAAGCCAACCAAGGGCACGAGACCGGCCAGCAGGAACGCCGCCAGAGACCGGAACAGGAAGTCCACCCGCCGTTTCGTTGCCCAAAACAGTACAAAAGCGACTGCCACGCATATCATCAGCGCGGCGAACACGTCCGGTTTGGTCATGAACACCAGTCCGGCGCAGAATCCGGCCCCCGCCGCGAAACCGATGCGCTCCTTCGTCACCCAACTGGACAACAGTGCAACGGTGACAATCGAGATCACCAATCCATGCACGACCTCATGGCAATACGGCGTGATGAAATTGAAATTCCCGATGTCACTGTATTGCCCGAAGGTAAAGACCATCACCACCCCCAGACAGATTGTGGTGGCAGTCCACGCGTCCGTGGCTGCCAAAAACCTGCGGTAAATCAGCAGCAGCAAGCCGGCGGCGATCGTCAGGTTGGAAATAACCAGCGTCAACAAAGACACGCCGAACAGCTTGAAGAGCAGCGCATCGTAGTGCTGCGAGAGCGGGCCGCCCGTTAGATACATCACATCCCGATACAGCACGCTGCCCGTGTAAATTTTCCAGGGCAAATAGAGCTGCAGGCCGAAATCGATCAGAGTGTCCGGCCATTTGCGCCACGTCAGCGCCGCTGCCGTCACGAAGGTGATGGCGACGACAATCAATCCCCACCACTGCCGGGACTGTGGCCGGTCAAAGACGTTGAGGCGCAGCTTGGAAGCCATGCGTCGAGCTTACGCGAGCGCCGGTACGCGTCAATCGCAGGAACTGACCGGGCTTCGAGAAAGTCCAAATGGCCGAAGCGCGTGCTGTACCCTCACCGCGCTCTGATTCAGGTGGAGACTCCGGGTTACTGGATTTTATTTTGGTCGGCCAACCGCATCGCCACCCATTGATCAATCACCGGCAATTCCCGTTGCTTGAGCGCGGCTTTGAGGCGGATCCGTTCCGCCGTCTCCTTGGCCTTGAGCAACGCATCCACGGAAACGTTCGCCTTCACGTAGGCTTCCAGTTCGTCGGCACGCTTCGCATCGGAAAAAGCCGCCAGAATCGCCGGCACATAACTATTCCGCCGAAAGCCATCCACCCCGCCAAGTAATTCTTTCATATGGGTCTTGGCGAAGTCCCAAGCCAGTTCCGGCTGCTCGCCAGCTTCCGCCACATCAATGACCAAATGGGTGGTTTCCTGCGGGACCGTCTCCTCGGTCAATGACAGCGCGAGCGTCGCTTTGGCCAGTTCCGGGTCAAGCGCGCCAGCCATGGCCCCGTAATAAAGCCGCCGCTCCTCGGTTCCTTTGGCCTCCCGGGCCAGTTGATGAATCTGCTCGTACGTCGCCAGGTCGCAGTACCGTCCGGTGATTTGCAAAACCGGCGGACGAAGGTTGGCCGCCAGGGTTCCGGGATTGACCCAAAACTTTTCAAACCGTGCCCGCGCTTCGGCGAGCACCGCCGGGTCACCATACTCACCTAGGCGCGAGATCACGGCGCTGCGGAACAAGACATCGGTGCCTGGTTCCCCGCGTTTGGGTTCCCAACCGAGCCGTTGCAAATGCAACCGGAGCAGCGTGCTCGCATACTGCTGAAACGCCGCGCGCCCCGGCTGGCCCCGCTCCAGTTCGTTGACGGCGTCCAGGCCGGAAAAAATCTGGCTCCAGATGGCGAAGGTTTTCTCGCCTTGGAACAATTCCACCAGCCCCAGGTAACTCAGGGCGGAAGCACGGTTGGCTTCCACCATGGCCCAACAATCGTTCAGCAGATTAAGCCGGTCGGCCACGGGCAATTGCGTGACCTTTAACCGCTCAAATAATCCCGGCTCATACACCACCCGATAATAGCCCGCATCACCCGCATTTGCCTTGATCACGCCTGCGCACTCGCCGAAAGGCACCGGGATCGATTTGCCTTCCAGCAGGGCAAACCTGACTGACTGCGTCCGCGCGGTATCCATCAAGGCCACCGGTATTTTCCACTGCAACGGCGCGGCGTTGGGGTCCTGCACGGTGAATCGCTCCTGCGTGAGCGTGACCACCTGCTTGCCATCCACACAATCCGTTTTGACGTGCACCACCGGCAGACCGGGTTGCTCGGTCCAACCAGCGGAAATGGCCTGAATTGGTTTTCCGGAAACTTTCTCCAACGCTCCCCAAAGATCGGCCGTGGTCGTGTTAGAGTAACGGTGATCCGACAAATATTGGCGAATCCCCTGACAGAATTGCTGCTCACCCAGGTAGCTCTCCAGCATGCGCAGGAAGGCCTGGCCTTTCCGATAGGTGATCTGGTCGAACGCGTCGTTGGCCTGGCTTTCGTTCTCCACCTTTTGCTGGATGGGATGGGTGGTTTTGCGGGCGTCATCACTCATGACGCTGGTCTTTTGCGAATCGGCGAGCAGCCACACCTGCCACTCCGGATTGAAATGGTCCGTCGCCTTGGTCCCCATCCAGGAAGCGAAGCCTTCATTGAGCCAGAGATTGTCCCACCAAGCCGTGGTGACCAGGTCGCCAAACCACTGGTGCGCCATCTCGTGTGCGATCACGGAAAAAACATGCTGCTTGGTCTCCAGCGAACTGGTCTTGGGATCGAACAGCAGCACCCGCTCATTATAGGTAATGCCACCCCAGTTCTCCATGGCCCCGGTGAAGCCGCCGGGAACGGCGATTTGATCCAGCTTGGGCAGAGGATACTTGATCCCAAAATATTGGTTGTAATAGGTCAGCAGCTTCTTGGTCGCTTCCAGAGCGTAACGGCCTTGCTCCCGTTTCCCTTCCGTGGTGATGATGCGAATCTGCACCCCTTCGGCCTGCCCTTTGAGTTCCTCCAACTCGCCGGAAACCAGCACCACCAGATAACTCGCCATCGGCGGCGTGCGCGCAAACTTTACCTTCTTGAGCCCTCCTTCCAGCCGACTCTCGCGCTCGATCGGCATGTTGGAAATGGTCAGATGCTCCTGGGGCACCACCACGCTCAACTCGAAGGTGGCGCGGAAAACCGGTTCATCCCAGCAAGGGAACATGCGCCGGGCGTCGGTCGGTTCCATTTGGGTGCTGAGCATGAGCTTCTTGCCGGAAGGTGCGGCATATTTCACATAAAAGAGCCCCTGCGCCTGGGCGGTGACGCGTCCGTTGAACTCGAGCACCAACCGATATTTGCCCGGCGCGAGTTCTGCGGACAGGGGCAACGTCAGGGTTTGTTTGGCCGCATCCAGCTTGTGTTCCAGCACCGTTTCCTTGGAGTCAAGCAGACTGGCCCGGGTGATTTCCAAATCCAGCGCATTCAGGACGATTTCTTTAACCGGCTTGAGCACCTCGATCTCGATCACCACCGACCCGTGCGTGGTGAACCTCCCCAAATCCGGCCGTAGCTGGAGGTCATAATGCCGCGGCACCACCGTCTTGGGCAACCGCCCGGGCGTGGAGGCAAACGAGAAAGCTGATTCTGCGGACGTCTCGGAACCGGTTGCGGCCAGAAGCAGACAACTGATAAACAACAACCAACGTGATGCAAACATTT
>JAQGOT010000522.1 GCA_028293465.1 Pedosphaera sp.
GCGGCGCTAAATTTTGCCGGCGGACAATACAATATCGTTGCCATCTCGCAGAGCAACGTTGTAATCTCGGCAAAACAAAACGAGAAAAAGACGACGATAAATTTATTAATGCCGTAACCGAACCGCGTTGATCTTCCACTCCAGCGCCACCAAACCCATGATTAAAGCAGCATCACAATTGTTTTGTTTGACCCTTCTCCTCGCGGCGACCGTCCCGCAGCCCCTCCAAGCCCAGACTGGTTCGTCCGTCGACGTCAATCGGGCCGCCGAAGAAGCGGTTCGCCGCCAGGCTGACACCATCCTCCTGCGCCAGAAGCTCGCGGCGGCTCAAACCGCCCAGCAACGAAGAGACCTGCCGAAGGCGGCCAAGCTTTATGAGGATTGCTACGCGTTGGTTCAACGCGTTGGGACGAGTGTGGATGCCGAAAGCCAGGCGGTTCGCATTGGATTAGCTGGCACCCTTCTGGATCTCGCCCATGAATCCCAGCACGAGCAGGATTATAAGGCTGCCGATGAACGCGTCCGGCGCGTCCTGATCGTGGATCCGAAGAATGTGGCGGCGATGGATTGCAAACGGGACAATGATCGTTTGCTCGCGGCCCAAGCCGGACGTATTCCCAGTCAGGAAGAGCTGGATAAGGTGCCCGGCTATCGCAAGGATGAGATCCGCGTCGCCACCATGGTCCAGGATGGCAAGCTCCTGTTTGAAGCTGGTAAGATGGACGATGCCGAAGCCAAACTCACCGAAGCGTACCGGCAGGACCCGCAGAACCTCGCCGCTCATTATTACCTCGATTTGATCGCCGAAAAGCGGACGGCGGACGCGGTCCGCAAAGCTGAACGCGCTGGACGCGCAGGTTTGCTCGAAGTCGAGAAAGCTTGGGATGTGCCGCTTCGCCAGCAGGGAAAGCCGGCCCCGAACGCCTGGGGACGTACGAACCTCGCATACACCAGCAAAGGCCGGCAGAGCATTCTGTCCAAGTTGGACCGCATTCGCATTGACTCGGTGAAGTATGACGGCTTGCCTTTGGCGGAAGTCATCAACAATCTGAGCGAGATCGCCAAGTCCCGCGACCCGGATAAGATTGGCATTAATTTCTTCATCAACCGCGAGAATCCCGCCGCTGCCCCCGCCGGCCCCGGGCTCATTGATGCCAATGGATTGCCGGTGGCCGCTGCGCCGACCGAAGCCGTGGACGTGGGTGCGGTTACCGTAAAAATCAGTCCAGGTTTGAACGACGTGCGCTTGGCCGACGTGTTGGACGCCATCACCAAGACTGCGGATCGACCGGTGAAGTTCACCATTGAAGACTACGCGATCGTGTTCTCGCTTAAATCCCCGGAACCGGTTCAGCTCTATACCCGCGTGTTTCGTGTTGATCCCAATACCTTCCAGCAGGGATTGCAGAGTGTGTCCGGTGTCCCCTTCGCCGATATTCAGACTAGCAGCGGTGGTGGTGGTGGCGGTGGCGGTGGCGGTGGTGGCGGTGGCGGTGGTGGTGGACAGAGTGGTCAATCCACGACGATTGTCCCGCGTGTGAGCATCGCCGGGAATGTTCAAGGCGGCGGCGGTGGCCGTGGCGGCGGCGGTGGTGGTGGTGGTGGTTCCACAACTGGCACTGGTTTGAGCATGGTCACCACGAGCAACAATGTGTCCGAAGTTCAATTGATGGTACGACAGTTCTTCACCGCGGCGGGCGTTGATTTCAGTCCCCTGAATCCAGCCAATGTTGGTAAAACTATTTTCTTCAACGACCGTAAAGGCACCCTGATGGTGCATGCCAGCGCCGCTGATCTGGATATTATTGCCGCTGCGGTCGAAGTCCTGAACGTGTCCCCGCCGCAGATCAATATTAAGGCCAAATTCATCGAACTCACCCAGAACGATAACCGCGCCCTCGGTTTTGACTGGATGTTGGGGAATACCCTGTTGGGTGGCGGAAAAATCGCCGCGTCCGGCGGCACCCAGCCCTCTTTCAACGGTGCACCGTCAACGGCGAATCCTGGCGGGACCTTCCCTGGCAGCCCTGCTAATCCGCTTACGCTAATCCCGCCTTCGGGCACGGACGGACTGATCTCAGGCGGATTGCGCAACAGCCTCGGCGCGCCCGCCTTGGCGACCATCACCGGCGTCCTCACCGATCCCCAGTTCCGGGTGGCCATTAAAGCGCTCGAGCAGCGCGATGGCGTTGACCTGCTGACCGCGCCGGAAGTCACCACGGAGAGCGGTCGTCAAGCCCAGATGCAGGCGATCGATATCCAGACCATCGTGACCAGCACCACCTTTAACAATAACAGTCCTGGTGGTTTCGGCGGCACCCAAAGCGGTGTGAACGCCCCGATTGTTCAGCAAAACGTCCAGATCCAACCCATCACCGACATCCTGCCTTTCGGTCCGGTGCTCGATGTGATCCCGTACGTCTCGGCCGATGAGTATTCGGTTCAGATGACCATCATCCCCACCGTGACGGAGTTCATCGGCTATGATGATCCCGGCAACTTCGTCATCAAGGCGCAGTCTGGCAGCAGCACCCCGATCACCGCCCAGTTGCCCTTGCCGCATTTCCGCATGCGCCAAGTTGTCACCAGCGCCATTGTCTGGGATGCCCAAACCATCGTGATCGGCGGTTTGATTACCGACAGCGTGTCGAAGGTCAAAGACAAGATCCCGCTGCTTGGAGATATGCCCTTCGTCGGTCGCCTGTTCCGCAGCGAGTCCTCCTCCAAGACCAAGAAGAATCTTTTGATCTTCGTCACGCCCACCATCATCAATCCCGATGGCACGCGCTACCACTCCGATGAGGAGATGCCTTTCGCCCAAAACAACATTCCGCCCCAGCCGCAAAAGCCGGTGACGCAATAGGGTTCTGGAAGTGTTGTAATGAAGGTTTGAAACACCCTTTGTTGTGAATCAATGAACGCGAAGGTGATTGGGAAAGTGATCAAAAGTATCGCACAATAATGTTGTTACGTTGTGTCCTCCTCCGCCTCCCATTGCCGGTCTGTTTTTGATGGCCATGCCTGCGGCGCTTACCCGTCCAGGCAAGCCGTTTTCAACCAGCCGGTGGTTGGTGGTAATGATCCAAAGAGAGCTGTTTAACAAGGAGCATATGCCTCATAATCTGATTTCACCCGACGCGGTCAAGCGACCGCAAACTCCGGGTTTTGCGTCGTGGGATTCACATTTTGTCCTAAGAAAACATGGACAACGGTTCGGTGCCTTGATACAAGAGTTGGAAAATCTTATGTCACTACTGCAGCGCGTCTGTAAAACGCTGGGGATATTGGGTCTGGCCGTGGCCTTTCCTTCCCTCGTTTTAGCCCAATCCGGATACATCACCAACGGAGTTGAGTACGCGCCGGTTGGCAACCTGCCCGGTGACCAGGTTAATCCCGCCCTTGCCCTCAATGCCTCCGGCGGCTATCTCGTGTGGTCGGACAATATTACCGACGGCAGCGGTTTTGGCATCAGCGCGGTGCGGTTGGACAGCAGCTATTCCCCGACCCTCGGAAATTTCCGGATCAATCTCAATGGCACCGATGAACAGGAAAAGCCGCAGGTGACGTTGCTGAAAGGCGGCGGCGCGGCGATCGTCTGGCAGGGCGGCAAGCAAAGCTTCCAGCACATTTACGCCACCTTCCTCTCCACCAGCAACACCTTCGTGGTCCGCGATGTCCAGGTGAACACCGCCACCAACTGGCAGAGCAATCCCGTCATCGCCACACTCGCCAACGGCAACGTCATCGTCGCTTGGTCAAGCTTTGGACAGGATAATGCGGATCGTCTGCAAGGGGTGTACGCGCAGCTAATGACTCCCACGGGTGTGAAAACGAACGGGGAATTTCTTGTCAATCAAACCACCGCCTGGAACCAGCGCACCCCCGCCGTCGCGGCTTTGAGCAGTGGTAACTTCGTCGTGGCTTGGGTGTCTGAGAAGCAGGGTTTTTCACAATCCGTTGATGCCGGTGGAACCGCCGGCCCCGGTGCCGACAGTGTGCAAATCTATGCGCGCCTCTTTAATTCAAGTGGCGTTCCGTTGGGTAATGAATTCCTGGTCAATACCAGCACGAACGTGTGCGCCAATCCCAATATTGCCGCTGCGTCAGATGGCACCTTCCTGATTTCCTGGAGCCAGAAGGACGTGGCCGTCGTTAACAACAGTTGGGACGTGTTTGCCCGGCGGTTTTTGGGCAGTGGTGCCGGAGGGGCGGTTCAGCGTTTGAACACCCAGCGCTATGGCGATCAGTACGCTCCCAAAATCAGTGCGGCGGGGTCGGATTATTTGGTAGTTTGGACCAGCATGGGGCAGGACGGGTCCCGCGAGGGGGTGTTCGGACAGTTCGTCCATGGGGATGGTTCGTTTACGCCTGACGAATTCAAGGTCAACACAACGGTGTTGAACCAACAGATGTATCCCACGGTGGCTTCGGACGGTGTGGGCAGGTTCCTGGTGGTTTGGTCCAGCTATGTTGGCGGGGTCAACAGTCTGGATCTGAATGCGCAACGTTACGCCACTTATCAGCAACCGCTCGCCGCTCCGGGTGCGCCAGTGGTTACCGCCTTGGATTCATTTACTCTCAGTGCGGCCTGGTCGGCGTTGGCCGGCTACAATGTGGACCACTGGGAGCTTTATGTGGATGGTACGAACACAGTCGTAACCACGAACACCTTCTGGCAAAATCAGGGCCTTTTTAACAGCTTCGTCAACGAATACTCCTTCGACCCCGGCACCACTCATGCCTTCCAATTGGCCTACGTCCTTGCCGATGGCCGCCATTCCCCACTATCCGCTGTCGCGACCGGAAAAACCTGGGGGCAGGATCGTTTTGGTGGCGGCAGCAATCACCTAGCCCCGGACGGTTTGCCTGATGATTGGCAGACGCTTTACTGGGGGACCAACAAGACCAATTGGCTGGCATCCGACGCAGTCTTGCCCGGCGGCGCCACTGTTTACCAGGTTTTCCAGTGGGGAGGCAACCCGTTTGACCCGAGCACGTGGTTGAAGACGAAGATTGATCACAATTTCCAGGGCTGGTTTCTCACTTGGAACACCAAAGTTGGAGCTTACTACCAAGTGCAAACCTCCACGGACCTTTTAAACTGGACTAATCTGGGAGCTCAGCGCTTTGCGGCTGGTGTGAACGATTCACTGTATCTCGGTTTGGCGAACAAAGGTTACTACCGGATTACGCGGCTGGTTTACTAAGATTTTATGTTTCAATCACTCAAGAGATCGTGGCTGGTTTTGCTGTTGTTGGTGGCGGGTGCCCAGTCCTTGTTCGGCTTCGCATTGCAAGGGCCGCTGGCCGGAAGCTCATCAGGGCCCGCATCTGAAGCTTGGCAGGATCCGACCCTCGGTATGAGTTTGATACCCAGTGACGAGGGCTTCTTCGATATCGGGACTCCGAAAAATGTGGCGCAAGGTTATCGCTGGAACACCCGCAACATCTATTACGCCTTTGATGCCAGTTTTATCACATATTTCGGTTCGGACGGTGCGGCCGCCGCAGCGGTGGACAAGGCCTTTGCGGTGCTCAATTCTTTGACCAATTTCTCGGCCTATCCTTTCGATCTGCCGGATGAGCCGCTGAATACTGTGCGTATTAACCACCGGGCGCAAGCGCTTGGGCTCATTGATATCAAATCCCTCACGCTATCCACTTTGCTGTCAGAGTTGGGACTCGCCGAACCCAAGCGCTATACTTGGAACGTTAAAATTCGGGATACCCGAGGTGCTACCTGTCCTAATTACAGCTATTTGGTCGTGCAGCGTAATTATGATCCCTCCAGCGAGAACATGTACAGTACCTACGTCAACGGAACGATCTATACGTATCTGATTGAGGAATTATGCGGGATAACCCCTGCGCCGGCTGGACGGGTGCTGTCTGAGGCATTTGAATACAAGGCCGATCCTTTGGCGGCGACCGACAGCGCCGTGGCCGATCTGCTGTCTGAATACACCCCCGGCGTGTTTTACACAGGGCTGACCCGCGATGATGTGGCCGGGTTGAAATATTTGATGGACACGAACCGGGTCAATTGGGAAAACGTGAGCACCAACAGCCTGCTCGTGGTCACCAACAACTCGTTCACCAATTTGGTCACCTCAAACTTTGCGACACTCTACGCGCAGGCGCGGACCAATGGTCCCAACACGCTGCTGACGCTCTTTCCAGGTTTGGTGATTACGGACTTTACCCAGGACTTCACCACGGTCGTCACAACCAACGTCACCGCCTACTTCACCAATTACCCGTATTCGTCGGCGGGTTCACTGGCGTCTGCGGTTGTCGTTACCAACCGCGTAACCAACGCAATCCCGATTTACAAATATGTTTTTGGCAATGTGGTGACGAACCTGGTGTTCACCCATGGAGCGGTCACGACACAGGTGATCAGCAACGGGGTCCCGCCCTACTCGCCCGTTGGAACGCCTCCTCAATTCTTCACCAACAATATCACCCAAAACTTCTCCTTTGTGGGAGGCGAGTATTTTCTGTTGCCAACGAATGCCCTATGCGGCTTCACCATTGTCTCCAACCTGTTCTCGGATGTGATTACGGTGACCAATCTGGTCACCGTCGCAACGAACGCGCCCAGCACCACAAATTCCAGCGGCCTGTCGTTCACCGAGACCATTCTCACCTACTTCACCAACCATAACTACAAAGTCTTGATTCCACAATGCGTCACGAATGGCGGTGGTGCTGCCTTGCGTGCAGGGGTGGATAAACTCAACTTCATCCGCCGCGACTTTCAAACACTCCTGAGTCCCTTCTGGCCCGCGATCACCAATACCTATTCGCTGGTCCTGTGGACCAACAATGGCCCGACACTCCAAACCTTGCAGCGGGTTGTCACCCGGCCGGATATCCTCTTTTCGGCGGCTGATTTGTCAATTGGGCCGGGAGGCGCGATTAACTCACCCATTGTGAGTCGCAGCGTACCAAATTACAACCTGGTCAATGCTCCCGCCCCCGGACCCGGAACGATCGACCCGCAGGTTTCAATCGTTTTCAACACCGTCGGCCCGAACTTTATCGTCCCCGGTCCGTTCTTTGTGGATGCCGGGCTGGGGCTGGCGCGTACCCCCGAAGGGAGCGGCTTTAAGGATTTCTTGTATGGGTCATTCGACGGCACCACCAACGCCCCGGTGATTTACCCAAACTGGATCAGCTTAAACAACCTGGAGAACCAGTTGTTCCTACAGATTATCATGAGCGGACCGCTGGCTATCGGCCATGTGGGTGTGGCTTATAGCGCTGAAATTCAAGTTTCGGGTTCCCAACCGCCCTTCACATGGACCTTGGCTCCGCAGTCCGCAGGCCTGCCCCCGGGGCTTAACCCTCCGGTTTCAAGCGGCACAAACACGGCCGTTATTGCGGGTATGCCGACGACCCCGGGAATCTATGATTTTGACATCCAAGTTCAGGACGCCGGTGGACGCACGACGCAACGGAACTTTACCATTGAGATTGCTCCCTAAGTTTGGATTCAAGCTGGAATTGCCGACTGGATTAAATAAGAAGTTATGAACCGATTGCTGTTTACTGGTATGTTGATCGTGGCGGGAGCGCGGGGGGTGCTCAGCCAGCCCAGCCCTGCGTATGTTAATACCACGACGATCAACTCCCCGCCTCAGGCGGTGCCACAGGTTTATGCCTTGAATTTTACCAATTTGGGCACGATTAACCTCAACCTAAACACCTTCAGTATCTCGACGATCGCTAACAGCTTCTTCGTTAACAACACGCTTCCCCCCTTCGATTTCACCTCCGTCAATTATTACACGAATCGGGGCACGCTCACCTGCGATACCGGGTTCACCTTTGACACTGCGCCCTCCGGAGCGCCCGGGGACGGCGGGGGCCGGCATATGGCGGGGAACTTTGGAAACGCCAATGTTGGCGTGGTTTCAGCCGGTTCCTTGATTAACTTTCAGCTCGGTGGCAACAACATCGTCTTTTTCGGTGGATCGATCCTGCCGCAGCTGCAAATCTCAGCCACGAACGTGGTTAACCGGGGATTGCTGAACGTAGGCTTGAACGGCATGATCAAGATTGGCGGCAAGAGTGTAGATTTGAGCCGCGGTTCCTTGAACATCGAGGGCTTGGATTTTGCGGGCAACGTGATTTTCGGCGGCGGTTGTTTTGAGGGAAGGATCGTCAATGCCGGCATATTCGACA
>JAQGOT010000530.1 GCA_028293465.1 Pedosphaera sp.
CACGGAACTGGCAGGAACTTTTTGACACGCACACCCTCGTTCATGACCGCCGGCTGATCCGGAAAATCGCCGTCACACCTGAGGGTGATGGCGCGTTCGCGGTGGTAGATGTGGATACGCTGTGGCGCGATGCGCGAGGAAAGGACTTCCATTGGCTGGGCCGCGCCTGCAAGGTTTATTCGAAGGTGGGTGAGGAATGGAAGATGACGATGCACACCGGACTGCTCGATTACGGAAAAGCAAATGCTTCCACCCCTGAACGTTCCACGAAAAAGCAACTGCGCGCCGTTGCCCGATAAAGAAGGAGCGATTTAACTCCCATTGGGGCTGTAACGCGCTAGTGTTTGATTGTAAACCGAAACAACTGCGCGCCGTTCTCCGGCAAATCGAGGTTCAATCCGTGGCTGCTTAACGCGCTTCCGCTGCGCTGGAAGAGCTCATTGCTGAGCAGATCGCGCATCTCCCAATCATGCTCCGCCGGCGCGGGAACGGATAATTGTACCCGACACTGACCGCGATGGGAGGCAAGGTTCACCACCATCAGGTCGAACTGCTCTGTGGACCTGGCCCATTGAGTCACAACGAAATTTTGAGCTGTGGGATTTCCTTCCCAGGCAGGTTCAGGACGCAAGACCTTCCCTTCTCCATTGCCCACGGCTGAACCCTTGATGACGGCGAGCAAGCGGTCGTATAGCTCCAAGACCATCTTATCCACGGGCTCCTTCGGGCAGCGCGTCAGTTGGACCGGTGTGCGAAGCCGCGCTCCGGTTAGTTCTCCATCATACAAAAGCCGCATGCCGGGCAGCCCCAGCATCATCAGTGCCGCCGCGCGATGTTCGTCCTGTGAAAGCACACTGGCGATGCGCAGCTCGTCATGATTTTCGAGGAAATGCGCGCTCCGGGCCAGATACTCGGGCGCAGCCTCAAGCAAATGCTGTTGCAGCTCGCCATAACGGTGGGCGATGAGACAGTCCGTGATGTGCTTGTCGTAAGTAAAATCAAACCCGAGCGTTTGCAGGCGCGGCTGCATCCCCCAATACGCCTCGGCCAGGAACAGGAAGCCGGGGTTTGATTCCTTCACCGAGGAGATAGCATCAGCCCAAAACTCGGAGGAGGGTGGAACTGCGGAAGTTGGAAACAAATCCCAGGTCTTAGCGAAAACCTCATTCAACATGAGCATCGCCATGTCACAGCGAACGCCGTCGCAACGACGAGCAATTGATTGCAACAGGTCAATGAGGGCGGCGCGCGTTTCCGGACGGCGATAATCCAATTGGATCGTATCGGTCCAAGGCGCGAAATAAGGATCCTTCCCGTGGGCAAGCCAACGCGGACCAGAAGCGGATTTTTGGAGGAATGTCCCGGGCCGCTCAATCGGGCTTTGCACGAAGAGCTCCGGTCTCTGCCCCGCCCAAGGGTGATCCAACCCAAGATGATTGGGCACAAAATCGAGCAGCAATTTCAGACCGCGGGCATTGAGCTGCGCACGAAATGCTTTGAGGCCAGCCTCGCCGCCCAGAGCCGGTGGGACTTGGTAATTACTGATGGCGTAAGGGGAGCCGGCCACGTCCTCCTCGCGCCATCCTGGCAACACCTCGTTGAAGACCTTTCGCAGATGCGGATCATTAAGCGCCTGCGCCCGACTCAGCGGACCGGTCGTCCAAACGCCCATCAGCCAGACATGCGTGAAACCCAAGTGTTGCCACCGCGCAAACTCCGCCTCCGGCACATCCGCCAGGGTGACTCCCCTGCCCTCGCGCTCCGCAAGCGCCTGCAGCCAACACCGAGCATTGATTTCGTAGAGGATTGGATGGCCCATCATTTCAGCTCTAACATCCGCTGCATCCCTCTGGATCGCGCAGCATCTTGAATTGCACGGGTAAAGCCACCCGCCTCAATCATCAACTGTTCAGAACCTTCAGAGCCTTTTGTGGATTGGACACCCGCATGATCATCAGACCCTTCTTCGCAGAGGGACTGGTCGCGCAGTAACAATACTCGATGTTGATTTTGGCATCGGCGAGTTTCTGCGCGAGCTTGGCCAGGGAACCGGATTTATTGTCGCCCTCGAGCATCAGCACATCGTCGTCCACCACCAGCGTGCCGTGTTCCTCAAAAACCCTCATCGCCTTGCCGGTATCACTGACCACCATGCGGATGACACTGTGGTCCACGGTGTCACTGGTGGAAATGGCATAGATGTTGATTTTGGCGGCGCTGAGCGCTTCGCAGACACGCGAGAGCATGCCGGGCCGGTTATCAAGAAAGATGGCGAGTTGTTTGGTGATTTCCATATGTGTATTACGAATCCCGAGTTTCGAACACCGAAGGTGACCGAGTTTGCGCACAGTTTGCGCAAACCGCAATTCGAAACTCGCGAGATGATTTCAAAAACCACCCGTTGGGGCGGGGCTGGATTTCTCCTCCGCCAACTCATGCACCGGTTTGCCGGCCGGCTTCGCTTCTGCCGGATGCGGCACCACGCGCCAGAAACGGCTCAAGGTTCCTTTCCAGTTCTTGAGAATCTCGTTGGCCCGCGGCGATTCCGTCTTTTCCAAATGCGCGTAGATAAGCGACTGAACCCGCTTGGTCTCCTCGGCGTCAGCCAGCCTTTCGATCCCGATCATCGCGTTGTTGTAACGGTTGGGAAAAATATTTTCGGGATCATACACATACGCCAGTCCGCCGCTCATCCCGGCGCCAAAGTTACGTCCGGTGGTGCCCAGCACGATCACCAGACCGCCCGTCATGTACTCGCAACCGTGATCCCCCACGCCCTCCACCACCGCGGTGCCGCCGGAATTGCGAACGCAGAACCGCTCACCCGCGCGCCCGGCGGCGAACAACCTGCCGCCCGTCGCGCCATACATCACGGTGTTGCCGATGATGGTGTTGTCAGACCAGACGAACTTGCACGTCTCAGGTGGGCGGACGATGATTTCGCCGCCGTTCATCCCTTTCCCCACGTAATCGTTCGCCTCGCCCAACAACCGGAGGCTGATACCCTTGGCCAGGAACGCACCAAAACTTTGGCCGGCGCTGCCTTTGAACGTCAAGTCGATCGCCCCCTCTTCAAGGCCTTTGTCACCCACGGTATAACCAATGTGCCCGGAGATGCGCGTGCCGATGTTACGGCGTGTGTTATCAATCTCGTACCGAAAACTGACTTTGCCCCGGCCGTTCAACGCCGACTTGTCATCGTGCATGATCTTGTCGTCGAGCGAGCTGTCGCCGAAACGTTCGTTGCGGTCACGGGTGTGAATGCGAGTGGCGGTACCGCTCGGGTCCACCTGATAAAGCAACCGGCTTAAATCCAGGCTGGCGATTTTGCCGCGCGTTTCCTCCGGAAAATCCTCCAGCGGACGCCGCTCCAGCAAATCAGTGCGGCCAACGACTTCGTTCAAGGAACGAAACCCGAGGCTGGCGAGGATCTCGCGCACCTCTTGGGCGACCCCATTAAAGAAGGCGACAACGTTCTCCGGTTTGCCGCGGAATTTCAACCGCAGTTCCTCTTTTTGCGTGGCCACCCCCACCGGGCAGGTGTTCAAGTGGCATACCCGAAACATGGCGCAGCCAGCGGCGATGAGAGCGGCCGTCCCAAAGTTGAACTCTTCGGCCCCCAGCAGTGCAGCCATGACGATGTCGCGACCGGTCTTCAAGCCGCCATCAGTGCGCAACACAATCCGCGAGCGCAGATCATTCAACATGAGCGTCTGGTGCGCTTCAGCCACGCCGAATTCAAACGGCCCGCCCGCATGCTTGATGGAACTCAAAGGCGACGCCCCCGTTCCGCCATCGTGCCCGCTGATCAGCACCACATCCGCATAAGCCTTGGCCACACCCGCGGCGATCGTACCCACGCCCGATTCGGAAACCAGCTTCACGCACACTTTCGCGCGCGGGTTGACCTGCTTCAGGTCGTAGATCAACTGGGAGAGATCTTCGATGCTGTAAATATCATGGTGTGGCGGTGGTGAAATCAACGGCACGCCCGGAACGCTATGCCGCAGGCGCGCAATCAAGGGCGACACCTTGTGACCGGGCAATTGTCCACCCTCACCCGGCTTGGAGCCTTGCGCCATTTTGATTTCGAGCTCCGTGGCGCTCGCCAGATATTCCGGAGTCACGCCGAAACGTCCGGACGAGACCTGTTTGATGGCCGAGTTGGGGTTATCCCCGTTGGCGCGGACGGCGTAACGAGCCGGATCTTCGCCGCCCTCGCCGGAGTTTGATTTGCCGCCGATGCTGTTCATCGCGATGGCCAGACATTCATGCGCTTCCGGCGACAACGCACCCAAACTCATGCCGGCGGTGGTGAATCGGCTGCGAATACTTTCAATCGGCTCCACTTCGTCCACCGAGATGGGCGCGACCGGCTTGAACCGCAAGAGATCACGCGGTGCAATCGGCTCACGCTTCTCGACCGTGTCCATGAACTTCAGGAATTCCTCGCGCTTGCCGCTCTTGATGAAGCGGTGCAAGGTCAGCACCACCTGCGGATTGTAGGCATGCTGTTCGCCCCGCCCGCCTTTCGCGACGCGGTAGTTGCCGCCGTCGTCCAGCATGGAGGCCTCCGGACTGCCATAAGCTTGCTGATGGCGACGCAACGCATCCGCGCCAATTTGCATGAGCGAGATGCCGCCAATCTGCGAAGTCGTGCCGAAGAAGCAACGGTCAATCACCGCTTGCGACACGCCAATGGCCTCGAACATCTGCGCGCCCCGATAACTGCCGATGGTCGAAATCCCCATCTTGGACATGATCTTCAACATCCCGCTCTCGATGGCGGCGCGGAAATTGGCGATGGCCCTTTCCAAAGTGATATCACCATACTCGCCGCTCTCGACGGATTGGCGGATGGTGTCGATGGCGATGTAAGGATTCACCGCGGAGGCGCCATACGCGACCAGACACGCGAAGTGATGCACATCCCGCGTCGCGCCTGATTCGCAAACGATTGACGCGCGCATGCGTTTGCCTTCGCGGATCAAATGATGGTGCACCGCGCCAATCGCCAGCAGCATGGGAATGGGAACCTTGGCGGCATCACTGAAGCGATCGCTGAGCACGATGATGAACTTGCCGGCGTCGATGGTTTCCGAGGCCTGCCGGCAAATGGAATCCAGCGCGTCCTCCAGGTCGCCGGGACCTTTTTGGGCGTTGAAATGGCAGAAGATCGTTTCGCTGCGGAACGCCGGGTCCTGGATGTTTTGCAATGCGGTCAGTTCGTAATCGAGCAGGAACGGACTGTCCACCCGCAGCAGTTTCGCGTGCGCCTCGCTTTCCTCCAGCCACGAAAGCCGCCGTCCCATATACGTCGAGAGCGACATCACGATCTTTTCCCGGATGCTGTCGATCGGCGGATTCGTAACCTGCGCGAAAAGCTGCTTGAAATAGTCGGCCAACAACCGCGGTCGTTTCGACAACACCGCCAGCGGCGTGTCATCCCCCATCGAACCCACCGGTTCCGCCGCCGTGGTCGCCATCGGCTTGAGGATCTCGCGCAGCTCCTCGTTATCCCAGCCAAAGACGATTTGCTGCAACGTCAGGTCCAGGATGTTGACCGGATTATGATTCACGCCGAACGGCTTCGCGTGCTCGGTCAGCAGGAAGATATTCTTCGCGCACCATTCCCCGTAAGGCTTGCGCCCCGCCACATGCGCCTTCACCTCATCATTGTCGAGGAGCCGGCCCTCCTTGGTGTCAATGGCGATGACCTTCCCCGGACCCAGCCGGCCCTTCTGCACCACCTTCGTTTCGTCCAGATGGACAATCCCCGCCTCGCTCCCCATCACCATGAGACCGTCTTCGTAAATTTTGAAACGCGCCGGGCGCAGACCGTTCCGATCCAGCGTCGCGCCCACATAACGGCCATCACTGAACACCACCGCGGCCGGACCATCCCACGGCTCATTCAGGCAGGCGTGGAATTTGTAAAAGCCCTTCAACTCCGGCGTCAAGTCCATCATCTTCTCCCACGCCTCCGGAGCCAGCATTAAAACGCTGTGCAGAACATCCCGACCGCTCAACTCCAGAACCTCCAGCGCGTTGTCCAGGCAAGCGGAATCGGAGCTGCCCGGCTGCAAGATCGGCTTCAGCAGCTCGACCTTGTCCTTCCAGATAACGGAGCTCAATTCCCGCTCGCGGGCGCGCGTCCAATTCTTATTCCCCAGCAACGTGTTGATCTCGCCGTTGTGCGCCAACCGCCGGAACGGATGCGCCAGTTGCCAGTTCGGGAACGTGTTCGTTGAATAACGCTGATGAAACACTGCCAACGCGGTCACGAACAGCGGGTCCTTCAAATCGGGATAAAATTTCTCCAACTGCGGCGCGTTGAACAAACCCTTGTAAACAATCGTGCGGCTCGACAGCGACGGCACGTAAAAGCCTTCAATCTTCTCTTCGAGCGCCCGCCGCTCCGCCACCTTGCGCGCCAGGAACAAGCGCCGTTCATACTCGGCATCACTCCAACCTTGCGTGCGGCCGAGGAGAAGCTGTTGGATCTCCGGCATCGTCGCGCGCGCCTTGTCGCCCAGGCACTGCGGATTCGTGGGCACGACGCGCCAACCGAAATTATGAATGCCGAACTGCGCCACCGCCTCGTCCACAATCCGCTGGCTGTTGCTGATTTGATACTTGTTCCCGCCCGGCATGAACACAAACCCCACCGCCAGGTCGGCGTCATTCAGCAGCTTGCCACCGAGTTTCTCCACTTCGCGCCGGAAGAAGGCCGACGGCAACTGCGTCAGGACGCCCGCGCCGTCGCCCGTCTTGGCATCCGCGTCGAGCGCGCCACGGTGAGCGAGATTGCACAGCGCCTGAATGGCATACTCCAGAATGCGGTGTTCCGGTTTCCCGTTGATATTGGCCACGAAGCCCACCCCGCAGGCATCATGTTCAAACTTCGGATCGTAAAGCGAGTTAGAGATATTTGGGTACATGCAATGCTGAGACTAAACGCGCCCAATGTAACAGAAGCTCCCAGTCCTGCAATCCTTTGCCGCGCCCCGCGCTTTGAAGCCAAACAAAAATGCCCGGGTGACAGACGCCAAGGAGGTGGGGATGGGGAATCCCGCTGAAGAAACGTTCTGTCACCCGAGCGCCAGGAATCTTAACAAAACCGTTCCCTGCTGCAACCCTCTTTTCTGCGCCTCGTCCTATTACAAGCTGAACCAATCCTTTCAATCTCGTTTATTAGAACCCCTTGTGGGGCAGGCAAAAAGCACGCATACGCCGGGTGCTTGCCTTCGGCGTAAGACTTGGCGGCGCGCGCCAACCCAACTCGATCGGGTAAAACTCGCTTAATGGTAACGGAACGCTACCGTAGGAGTGTGGCAAAAGGGCATCCAAAGCGATCATCCAAGAGAGAGATGAACCTCCATGAATATTCCGCCTTCCTCGTGCACGAGGCGAAAAAGCTGCGCGAAGAACTCCACACCAATTGCGAGATCCATCGCAAGCTTATGCATGAGCGAAACCGAATCGCCGACAGTTGGGCCACGCTCCCGAACCCTCGATTCCTCCCCCGAGAATCTAGCACTTGTCGCCGATGTGCGGCTTCACCAAATAGGCATTGGCACCCATCTGGTATGCCTTCTTGATATCCGCATCCTCCTTGAAAGCGCTCAGGATGATCAGCGGAACGACCGAGCATTCCGGGTGGGTACGCAACCAATGCAAAACATCGAAGCCATCCATTTGCGGCATCTTCAAGTCACAGAAAATCACGCTCGGAAAAGGAAATTTCAACCGGTCAGCGTATCGACCCTCGGCTTGGAGATAACGAATCCCCTCGGCGCCGTCGTTCACCACTTGCACCGGGTTGTTCGCCCCTTGGCGCGTCAACGCCTTCTTCAACAACAGCACGTCATCCGTGTTATCCTCCACCATCAACACCGTCAGCTTACGATCCACAAGCCAATTTGCCAGCAATCCGTTTTCGTGCAAGGGAGCTCGTGACACCATCACAAACCCCTTCCAGCCTCAATTCCGTGCCGGCGGCCACTCAGCCACCCCAGCATTGGTAACCATCAGCTTCACGTCGTAATACCGGTCCGGTTCATACTTCAATATTACACGTGTCGGCGGCAGGTGATGCGCGGTGCAGAAGCCGATCGCCTCCAGACTATTTTCAAACACGCGGGCTTGCCGCTCGTCCGGTGTCCAATGCCCCGGGTTGACGCAAAAAAGACCGGTTCTGGGATCTTGCAGAATGGTATTCACGGAAATTGGTTATTTGATTGTGTTAATGCCGCAGCCAAATCTGAATCTCGTGGAGCCACAAATCCTTATCCAAGCTCAACCTCCTGTCTCACCTTGCTGCATACAACCGGGGACGCAAGTTGGACTCGCAAGTTTGATGAAAAATTCGCATGTTGAACGAATCGTGCGCCGACGGGCTCTGACCTTCCTTTTCCAAACCACCACCATGAGCCTTGGCCGCGACTGCCCGCCCAAGCGCCCCCGGCTCTACAACCTTCGCTCGGTTCTTGGCGAGGTTAAAGCCGACGGTGGAAACCCCTCACTATTCAGCCCTTTACCCAGACTCATCACCACATCATAGCACGGGTCGCTCATCAGCATGACAATCTCCCCCTCCGTGATTTTTTGCTTCATGCAATACTCCAACGCGGCGAGGGTGGACACGAACAGCAGAGCTTGATCCGAGTCTGGAGCCCACGCCCCTTCACCGGTTAAATATTCCGGTGGAACCCCTCGCCGCACAATAGTTGAGTGAAGGCCCCGCCTTCCAGTAATCGCCATTGCAATCATTATGCGAGAAAAACCAACCCAACTCTAAACAAATCGGCGGCCAATTCATGTGACTATGGAGCTTTCCCGCTGCCCGCCGTATTATTTACGCTTTGGCAGAAAACGTTTTCCCTCGCCCGCCGCCATCCCGGTTGTTAAATCATCCCCATGTCACAGGAGCCGCTCCGATAACCGATGCCCCGAGTCCGTCAATGAAACGCCTGCACCTTATTACCATTCACGTCGCCGTGCTCCTCGCCGGCTGGCTCGCGCTCTCTTACGCCCGGAGCAGGGAACCGCGCTATGAGGGTCGAACCCTCACCCAATGGCTCGAAGATTACTACCTTGTATCGACGCACCGGGAGGACTTTACGAACGCGACAGCAACGCTTAAGGCATCCGCGCACGCCCTAAAGCAAATCGGCACCAACGCCATCCCGTCTCTTCTCAAAAAACTATCTACGAAGAATAACGCCTTTGAACAACGTTTGGAATCATTGGCCCGTTCGCAGTCTTTGATTCGGTTCCACTATGCAGATCCAGATTTGCAGAAACGGTTGGGATTCGAAGGCTTTAGGATTCTTGGAAAGGATGCCATGAGCGCAGTGCCAGCCTTGACCAAACTCATAAAACATCCTGGTGTAGGTGGACGATTGCTCGTATTGAACAGCCTTGATTGCATCCAACCGAAGTCAGAGGCGCTTCTGCCGATTCTCTTACAAAACGTTCATGATCCGGAGTTTCCAATCCGAATCATATCGGTCGATATGTTAAGCAGACCCGATCCTGAAGCAGCAGAGAAACCAGGAGTTTACAAAGAGGTTCCCCGGTTTAAACGTTCCAGCACCAATAACATTTCCACCAACGTGGCCGCGGCCAGAAAGGAAAAACGTCGGCGCAGCTCGTTGACTCCGGGTGCTTAAGCGCGCTGCCACGAAGATGGGACTGCGAACGTGAATTGGCGGATCAGGTGAGGGGCGCAGGCATCGTCAGAAATGAAAAATCCCGCTCCTCCTTGGGGCAGCGGGATGGATTCATGTTATGTCCCCGCTATGTAGCCCATCGGGGGACGGTTTAAATGGGGGGTAACCCGCGAGGGGAGCGCAATTCAACCCACCGGTCGATAGCGCGCGGCGGAAACAAAGGTTTCAACGTGCCCGCTCCATTGGAGGATGCGAATGATGCGGGCATCCCAGATTCCGGCTTCGCACGCGAAGCCGATGGCGCGTTCGTAGAATTCGAAATCGCGGGCCTGGCGGATGCTTTCGGTCCAGGTGTCGTGGTTGCGGAAGTATAATCCGGTTTCGGTGTCTTGCAGGAGAACTCTCATTTGATTGGCAAAGCCGGAAGAACTTTGACCGAAACGATGGCGCTCGCCATGGGATGTTTGCCCCATGGACAAGGGAATTCTTGGCGGAGGGAGGATTACTGTTGCAACTGGCTCATCTGATATTTGATGAGATTTTGCACCATGGCGAGTTCGCTGGCGGACAAGCCGGTCTGGTGCAGCTCAACGGAGAAGGCGGTGAGCCAGAGTTCGCCGGCGGGGTGATAATGCAGATCGCCGGTGAGGCGTTTTTCCATGTCATCCATGTGGCCGGTGCCGTAGAAGATGGCGATGGAACCGGAGCGGGGAATCAACTTGGATTCGGTTTTTAGATCTTCGATGACGGTCCGGTTGCGGGCTTCAATCAGGACTTGAATGAGTTGCTGCATGTCCGGCGGCATGCCCTTCATGGCGGTGAGATTGCCTTTGAGTTCCCCGAGAACTTCGATGAAGGCGAGCTTGGTGATGGCTTGGAGCTTGGCGCTGGAGCCAATGAAGTGTAATCCCATGCGCATGACGGAACCGAGGAAGGAACTGCCGTCCATGGCTTGCATGAGGTTTTGAAAGGAGGCGTTGCCGGCGGCGGGTTCCCCGGCTCCGGCGGCGGACGCGGAGGCATCAGGTGCGTCGGCCGCGCGGCCGGCGATGAGGCGCTGGATTTGCTGGATGGAAAGATCGCTGTTGAGGAAGTTGAGGCGGTCGTAGTTGATGGCGTCGAGTTGAAAGACGAGGCCGAGGGATTTGGCCATGGTGGTTTGGATGCCGGGCGGCTCGCTGGCATCCGGTTGACCCGGGGTGGACTTGGCGGGCGGCGAAGTGATGGGAGATTCGGCGGATTTCCTGACGTGGCGTTTATGGGTGCCGGCATTGACGCCTTCAAAAAGAACGAGAGTTTGGGCGTCGAGATGCTTCTGCAAGGCGCGGTAGTAATCGGGGTCACCAATGTGCGAGGTGCCGGCGAGCCAGACGACGGGCCCGCGATGATGTGTGGGGAGGAATTTGCGAACGGCAATTTGCAGTTGAACGGTGTTCGTGTCGGGATGGGCAATGCGTGTGTAGGGCTCGGGCGGCGCCAAAGGGACGTTGGCAACCGGTCGCGTGGAGGCGCAGGAAGCGAGCATCAGGCCGCAGGCGGCAATAAGAATGGAAGGCAGTTTACGAAAGGGATTCGGATGGTCGCGGCGCACGGCCAAAACCTATTCGCGACGGGCGGTGGCGTCCAATATAATCTGGCCGGCGGAGGGAAGGCGGCGGCGAGGCAAGCAGGTCCGGGAACGTGTGCGGGTATCACCCCATGTTGGCGGGGTGCTCAAAATGTAAGGCTGGGATGGTAATCTCCCCACTGCACCAAGCGAGCCGGACATGGACAAATTGAGGCATTGGAACCATGGTCAACATCCCAGCGGACGCGGCACTGGCAATCCCGGCGGCGAGTGAGCAGCGCGATTTTCCAACGACGAGCAGCCGCGGCGAACCAGGCATGCGTGAGGATTTATACGAGTGCCAGTTGAGCGCGGTGTGCCACTGCGGCGGCGCCAAATTGATCGGCGCTTATCTGTGCGCGGACTGCTGGCAAGCGGTGCCGGACGAGGTGCGGGCAAGAGTCACGTGGCTGGAATCGCTCAAGGCGGAGTTGCGCACGCTGGTGGGCCAAATCGAACAGATCGCGCGTCTGCGCAATCCGGAGCGGCTGCGCATTTTCACCGGGAACGCGGCGGGCAGTGAGAACGTCGAGACCAACGCAGCGACGTCGAGCCGCGAGCAAGGCGCGCTGGATCGCCGGGGACGGCTGCGGGAGCATTTCCGACGGCTGAGGTTCCAAATGACGTTGATCGAGGAGCGATCGGCCGGGGGGACGGACTGAGGGGCTTTGGTTCCAGGACCGGGAGATCGATCAATAAAACCGATTTGGGGTGCAACACGCGCTCCGCCGCCTGAAAGGCGGGACTCCGTACTTAAGAAACCCCATGTGCAACTTTTCGTCGCAAGGCCTTGCAAAACAGGACGAGGTATTTTGTCCGGATTCGAGGGTATTTTGCCCGCTTCCGTAACTCTCGATGGGGCTGAAGTTTAGCATGACCTCGAGAAAGTTGCACATGGCGTTTTTATGGTTTCCGCCTCCACGTGCGGGCGGCCGCCAACGGGCTGCTGGCCCTGTTGGACCTGGCCCCGGCCAACGTGTCGGACCTGGCCATGACCCAGACGGTGGTCCAAGCGCCCGTGGACATCGGGGACCGCAACTACTGGAGCCCCGACAAAACTCAAGAACTGGCCCTGCAGGGGATCACGCTGCTGGCCCCGTACCGCTCGGCCAAAAAGGACCCCACGCCCGACCGTTCCTACTGGCTGGGCCGGCTCCGCCGCATCGTGGAAACGGCCATCGGCGAAATGGCCGAGCGCTACCACATCAAGCGCACGTGGGCCCGGGACCTGTGGCACCTGTGTCACCGGCTGACCCGCAAATTCCTAAGCCACACGCTGGCCGTCTGGCTCAACGCCCAACTGGGGCGCCCGCTGCTGCAGCTGGCGGGCTTGGTGACCGACTAAGTTGCACATGGGGTTAATCCAGGTAAATCAAAGCTAATCCAAGTTAATCGTGAGGATGATTTTCAGATTTGAAGATTATCAAATCGGGAACGGAGTGCCATGTGGTCTGGAGTCGCAGCCAGTTTCCAGTCGAATCCAGGCAAATCCAAGTTAATCAAGGTTCGGTGACCCGGCACGGTGGCGGGGCAGCCTTATTGCATCCTGCCATCATAATTAGGTTTACTAATTTACGCACTTTCGGCGAAATGGTGATTCTCCCGAATTTACGTAAGCTGCTTATTTACAGGGATATGCTACCGGAGTTTAACATTGCTTACCCCGGGGGCGGGTGATAATGTAAGACTGCAACGATGCCGCGTCACCGAAAGTGTTGGCGCGGCGGTTTTGCCTAACAGTACTGTAAAAAAATTGACCATTTCATGAGTGAAACAACATTGACCGCTCCGACGGCGGGCGGCACCCCCAAGGTTTCCAAGGTTTCCGAAGCAGTCATCCGCATTGCGGGTAACTCCCAGGACGGTATCCAGGCCATCGGCGGTTTTCTCGCCCGGTTGGCGGGTCGCAGCGAACAGGAAGTCATGACGCACATGACGATCCCGGCGACGATCTCGGGCGGACCTTCCATTTTCCAGGTGCGGATCGGTTCGGGCGAAGTGCTCAGCTCGGGCGACGATGCGGATGTGTTGCTGGCGTTTTACCAGCATTCTTACGAGGATCACATCGGGTCGCTGAAAAAGGGCGGCATCGTGCTGTATGATTCGGACCATGTGGAGCCGAAGCCGGAATGGCAGAAGGATTATCATCATGTCGGCGTGCAGATCTCGGGGCTGACGGTGGAAGCGATCGGCGGGACGGCGAAGGACAAGGGG
>JAQGOT010000535.1 GCA_028293465.1 Pedosphaera sp.
GAGCGTGGATGCCTTGAAAGCTTTCGCCAAGCGAAGGTGGAAATGGATGGTCGATCACCTGGTTAGCTTGGAGCGTGTGCAAAGCATTAGCCGAAGCAAACCAAAGGCGGCCCTCCTTATCCTCCGCAAGGCAGTGGATGGGTGAACTTGTTTTCGGAAGTGAGTTGGGAATCTGCCAGACACGCGGCGCACAACGAAAGAGGCCGTCGGAAGTGGCCAGCCAAAACGCTCCTCCGGGCTCCACCGCCAGATCAAAGTACTGGCGCGCGGAAATTTCCTCGCTTTCAGTCAGATCCGGACGGCCTTCTTCGAGTTGAAAGATTGAATCGAATGTCGCGGCCCAAAACCGCTTGTCCGGGCCGCGCCAAGCCATGCGGATCTTTTCATTGCCCGCCGGATGCATGGTCCAATGCTGGCCATCGAAATGGACCACCAGCTTCTGACGATTATCCAATGAGCTGGCGACAACCGTGATGCCACCATCATCATCCTCCACCGGCTCCTGGAAATTTTGTATCTGCATCGATTCGGGAGGGAGGTATTCCCGCCACTCCGTTTCTGGTTTGATCGTGCGGGCGGGCCCAGGAACCTGCGCCAGACCGTGAGCACCAGCGATCCAAAGTCCACCATCCCGGGCGATGACCATACCTAGAAATTTCTCGAGTTTGGTTTCAACCGCGGGGCGCAGCATGGCAGCTCGTGGGAGGTCCGGATTCTCGGCGTTAAATTCCATCAAACCGCCAGGCAGCAGAAAAATGACCCGCCCCTGTCTCACCGGGCATAAAGGGATTGGGTGCGATAAACTCAGGGCGTTGGCGCGAGATTCCGCGGCAATCTCCCGCACCGGATACCGAACCCAGCCACCATCCTTGAATTCTTGCAGCCCATCTTCATAGGCCGTCCAGAGTTGGCCTCCGGGGCTCTCGTAAACACGGTTGTTACCCGCGCCGGAGGTGGGGATGCTTTGTACGGTATAACCGTCCAATCCGCTGACGGCTTCCGTGGTGAAGTGTTTCACCCAGATTTTTCCATGCGGGCTGATGGTAACCGAGGAGCAGGCGGATTCAGGCAGCCCATCGGCGGCTTTATAGACACGCCAATTTGCGGTCCGCTGGGCCCAGCTTGTCTCTGCCAGCGCCAGGACCGCCACCAACAGGAACCAAGCTTTACAAGTCATTTGTTTGGCGAACCGGCATTTGGTTTGCGACCCGGAGTATTCAATGACCTGCCCTAGTAAGCAATCAAAAGCGCGGGGTGTGCCTTCAAACACACACTTCCCATGGGGGCGAGGACAAGCTAAAACCAGATCAGAGTATCTCTTGCAAACGCGGCTCCAAAACCCGGTCCTGTGTCAGACGCCCCGCCAAACTGCCGGGTGGGCACGGCGCTGCCTTTCCATCGGCGCCTTCACCCTCATCGAACTCCTGGTGGTCATGGCGATCATCGCAATTCTCGCCGGTCTGCTGTTACCCGCGCTGGCCAACGCCAAGGCCAAGGGCAAACAGGCGGCTTGCCTCAATAACTTCAAGCAACTGGCACTTTGTTTCCAGATGTACAGCGGTGACAACGAGGGTAAAGTGGTCGAAAATGTTCCCCAAAGCTCAACCGATACTAATTCATGGGTACTGGGGAGTATGAAAAATCTGGCCGAATCGATCAGCCAGACCCTCATCCGGCAGGCAAAGTTCTTCCCGTACGGCAATAACGTGGGGATTTATCATTGTCCGGCCGATCGGTCTGCAACCGAGGGTCAACCGCGCGTTCGGAGCTATGCCATGAACTCATGGGTCGGCAGCCGGCTCATGGAGCAATCCCCCTATGCTTACACCAAAACGGGCTTCCGGACGTTCCTCAAAGAGAGTGAAATTGCGGCTCGTGGGCCGAACGAGCTTTGGCTGATTGCTGATGAGCATGAAGAAAGCATTGATGACGGCTGGTTTTTGGTGACCATGGATGATACCAAACCCTTCGCCAGCTTTCCGGCAACCCGACATCAACGAAGCTACGGGCTGAATTTCGCCGACGGCCATGCCCAGATTTATAAACTGCGCGATCCAAACACGCAATTCGGCAACGCCGGGACGGGGTCAAGCAACCGCATCACGCTGAACAACACCGACTGGATCAGGCTCAAACAGGCGACTACGAGCCAATATACCTATACTCAATAAATCACTGGCCATGTATTTGCTGTATCCCTTGTCCGCCAAAAGGCAGGCCGACCGCCGATTTTTAGCGGATGTCTTGCCGCCGCCAGCGAGTTCTTTTGGCCGAAGCCATCGGGAGGTGGGGATTGTCCGATTGGGCGCGAACGGTAGTGCGGTTCGCGCCCAAGCCGGGCCCCCTGACCGCACGATCAGCGTCAAGTTTATCCAAGCCACTCAGGAAACAATTGAGATCTCGTACGAGCACCTACTGCCGTCCGTCGAACTTGGCGGACCGACACCTTTCCCGTATTCCGGCTAAGTACCGGCGTTGTCGCCGCGACAAAGTCCCACACCTCGTTCTCAAAACCATCCGATCGGGCCTGATTGGCTCCGTATCGAAGGG
>JAQGOT010000556.1 GCA_028293465.1 Pedosphaera sp.
ATGGTTATCTGGCCAGTGCCGGGCTGATGATGGCAGCGGCCGCCATGGAAGCCTTTTTTGGGGTCAAAGCGGAGCGGCAAGGTCTCGAAAACCTGGCAGCTCCCCTTTCAGCAGAGGAATCGGACGGTTCCCAAGCTTCGCTCGCGGCCTGAGAAGATGGCCGTCGATGACGGTCAATTTGTTTCCTGACGGGGCGGTTGATCTGCATTAGTCGGTGGCCTGGTTGGCGCAGTTTTCAGCGGCTTCCCCGAGGCCTCAGTCAAGTCAAAAACGAACCCTGCCTGCTATGGTTCCCGCCGGAGACGCGCGGCGATTGTCACCTTCCGAGGATCCCCCTTGGGGCGGCGGCGCAAATTTTCATCGGTCCAGTTTAGTCGGCTCATTTCTTCCCGGACGATCCCCTCGGCTTTGGCCTGCGCCGACTGGCGGATTTCCTCCCCCGTGTGCCGGGGACCGGCTGACCCGCTCACTTGCGCAAGCAGTTCCTGCCTTATTTCTCGGAAAACGGGGATGTTGATGGGGGAGGAGGAGGAGAGTCGCACGACGCCGCTTGGGGGCACGCGGCTCACAATCGGTGGGAGGCGAGTTTTTCGGACTTTGGGGTGGGTTTTTGAGTTCTCGCAGACCGTGCAAAGCTTGCAAAGTGTCGGGGACAAACGGGTCGGTTTTGTGCCAGATTCGGGCGCATGGAAAGGAGCAACAAAAAAGGTCGATGACCGGCTGAGGACGGAACCGGAGTGCTCGCGCACGGCCACCTGGGGAGGCGGACGGATGAAAACGTTGGGATGGGTGCGGGACAGGGGCAGGGTTCTTTGACAATTTAGGAATTTCGAATGACGACGGCCGAACGTCAAACCGAGGAGGTGCGTACTGAAATGTCCAAGGCCAAATGGCCAAGGCCCAAAGAATAACCAATGTCCAATGACCCAAGTTTGACGGTGGGCGATTTGGCCTCGCGGTGAATCCAGGCAAATCCAAGTTAATCCAACCAAATCAAGGTTGGTAAAGGTGAGGGATGAGCAGATCTGAGATTTCAGATTTGATCGTGGGAGGGACAACGGGAACGGTGGTCGGTGGCCTGGATTGCCGGGTGCTTGCACTTGGGCAGTCACGGCTATTTGACCCGGCTGCCTTATCTCGCCAACCGGGCCAATGAAGATGCCCAGTAGTTGATTGATCATCAGGTTGCCGGAATGTACCGCTGGAACAGCAGCGCGGAGAGAAAGAGAGCGATAAATACGGCCGCCAGCGTTTGAGAACAATTGGCCACTGCCAACAAATCCACCCAGACGATCCCCGCCAGCAGTCCCGAGACCGTGAGGCCGACGTTCCGCTCAGACCCGCCGAACGTGTAGCGCAGGCACCGGGCGATCCAAAATCCGAGCACGGCGGATACCAACAGAGCCGGTTTCAGGTAACCGGGTCCGTCCATCATCAGCGCCATCAAAAAGGGCGCAGCCAGAAAGCAACAGGGCCAGTAACCCAGCGCACCCCGCGCAGTCTCCTTGCGGGCGATGAAACTCAGCCCAATGATGTACGCAGCCAGTGCGAACCCCCACCAAACCGCCTCGCCGGTCACTCCCTTTTCGCCCGTCGAAGCTGCCACCAAGTAGAGAAAAAACCGGCAGCCGGCCATCAACACCGGCGAAACCGTGATCAGTTTATGGATGGCATCATAAGCCAGGATGCAGAGCACCAGGAGCACCGCCAGGATCCCGGTCACGTTTCCGAGCAGGATAAGACACACCGCCCCGCTGCCCAACAATCCCAGACCGATCCGCCAGACGGCGTTCACGGAAATGGCTCCCGTGGGGATGGGCCGTTCCCGCCGAAACTGTTTGTCGAACTCCGCGTCAAAGGCATCGTTCAAATACATGCCACCCATGTAAATCAGCGTGCTGCCGAGCAGGAGCGGGAAAAGATTGCGCACATTCTTGCCGCCGCCCAGCCACCAACCGGCCAGGCAGTTCGACCAAACCGTGGGCAGGTTCGAGGTGCGGCCTAGAATTAATAATGTGCGCAAAGATGGCATCTGCCTGCAGGCTACCAAATAGGGATTTGGGCCGTCGAGCCTTTGAAATGCAAACGTGCCCGGCCGCTCCGCTCGAATTTTGGCACGGTCGCTGGCAGTGCTCGGGGTCGCCAATATTAGGCTCATCACCCTAATTGAATCCCGTGTTTCACCAGACGTACGCTGAGTATGAAGGATGGTGTGGCAAGTAGCCGACCTGCTTCTCCGCGTCGCGGCTTTCCGGAAATTGAATTTCGGTGGGGGATCCTGGCTGCGAGGTGCGTGATTCGGGGGGCAATCATTAAAAATACCCATCCCACCAAAACAGGAAAAATCTTATGGCAAACAATCGTGAACATTCGAACGGCAATGGTGAGAAGCTGGCCCGTGGCTTGGGATGGTTCAGCATCGGTCTTGGATTGACGCAACTGTTGGCCCCTCGCACTCTTTCGAGATTGATCGGCGTCCGCGAGCGGCCACTTTTAATGCGCGCCATCGGTCTGCGCGAACTGGCTGCCGGTCTCGGCATTCTCAACGACCGCAAACCTGTCGGCTGGCTCTGGGCGCGGGTGGCGGGCGATGCCATGGACCTCTCGCTTTTGGGTGTGGCCCTCTCCTCAAACCAGGACACCCGCAACCGGGTGGCCGCCGCAACCGTGGCCGTGGCGGGGGTAACAGCCTTGGACCTGCGTTGCAGCCAGCGGTTCAGCACCACGGCTCAAGGAACTATTCACGTGGAACGGAGCATCACCATCAACCGTTCGCCCGAGGAGCTTTACACCTTCTGGCATGATTTCCAGCGTCTGCCCACTTTCATGAATCACCTGAAAGCGGTGGAGCCGAGCGGGGACAATCGCACTCATTGGGTGGCGAGAGGCCCTGCGGGAACCGATGTCGAGTGGGACGCCGAGGTCACCAATGACGAGCCCAACCACCTGATCGCCTGGCGCTCTGTGGAAGGGGCCGACGTGGACAACGCCGGGTTGGTGCGGTTCGAGCCGGCACCCGCAGGCCGCGGCACAGTGGTCAAGGTTCAACTGGATTACCGCCCGCCGGCGGGTGCGCTTGGCGCAAAGGTCGCCAAACTTTTCGGTGAAGCGCCGGAAAAGCAGATCCACGTGGACTTGCACCGCTTCAAACAGTTGATGGAAACCGGCGAGATCGCCAGGACGAAAGGGCAGCCGGCCGGACGCCCCACCAGCAATTCACCAAGGTTCGACGACTTCGTGAGGAGATAGGCCGGAAAGCTGCCGATGGGCAGTTGCTTGGTGAGTCTCGCCTTCACTGTGGAAACGAAAAATGATGAATACCACCGAGGTTTCTTCCCCCTCACGATTCACCCCACTCGCGTATTCCGGCTTTGATCAGTTGCCGATTGCCGGGAGGTGGCGTCGCGGGCGGAGCCAGAAAGTCAATCGCGACCGAAATCCCTTTACCGGGGATATCCTGCTCGAAATCCCGCAGGCCAGTCGGGAGGATCTGGACGAGGCTTACGCCGCCGCTCTCAAGGCGCAGCCCGCTTGGGCTGCTCTTTTGCCCGCAGAGCGTGCGGCGGTGATGCGTCGGGCCGCAAGTGTCATGGAGGCGCGCCGCGATGAGGTGATTTCCTGGCTCATTCGCGAGGCCGGAAGCACGCGCATCAAAGCGAGCCTTGAATGGGACTCGTCGCATTCCGTGATGCTCGAAGCGGCCACCCTGCCGTATTTGGTGGAAGGCCGCATCCTGCCCTCGGACATTCCGGGGAAGGAGAGCCGCGTCTATCGCAACCCCGTTGGCGTCGTGGGTGTAATCAGTCCATGGAACTGGCCTTTCCACCTGACCGCCCGATCCCTCTTTCCGGCATTGGCCGTTGGCAACGCCGTCGTGGTGAAGCCGGCGAGCGACACGCCCGTCACAGGTGGGCTGTTGCCGGCCAAAATTCTCGAGGAAGCCGGCCTTCCTCCTGGTGTGCTCAGCGTCATCGTCGGCGCCGGCAGCGAAGTCGGGGATGCCTTCGTGACGCATCCCACCCCGCGCGTTATTTCCTTTACCGGTTCCACGCCGGTGGGCCGCCGGATCGCTAAACTGGCCGCGGACGCCGTCATCTTGAAACGGGTCGATTTGGAATTGGGTGGTAACACCCCGTTTGTTGTGCTCGACGATGCGGATCTCGGCCATGCGGTCGAGGCCGCGGTCTTCGGCAAATTTCTCCATCAGGGACAAATTTGTATGAGTGCCAACCGCTTCATTGTGGACGATTCGGTCTATGACGAATTCCTCGACGGCTTTGCAGACCGGGTGCGGAAACTTAAAGTGGGTGACCCTGACCAGCCGGATACGCTGATTGGGCCGATTATCAATGAAAAGCAGCTCGAAGGCCTGGAGCAGCACATTCAACAGGCGCGCACCTCGGGAGCGCGGCAGGTGGTGGGCGGTGACCCCCAAGGTCTTGTACTGCCACCCCACGTCTTCGCCGATGTCTCCAACGACCAGCCGATCGCCCGTGACGAGCTGTTCGGTCCGGTCGCGCCGGTCATCCGCGCTCACGGCGAGGAGGAGGCCCTCCAACTCGCGAATGACACATCCTACGGCTTGTCGAGCGCCGTATTCACGGAGGAACCCGGGCGTGGCGTCAGATTCGCGCAACGGATGCAGGCCGGCATGACCCATGTCAATGACCAACCCGTCAATGATCTGCCCTTCAATCCTTTCGGCGGCGAGAAGAACTCCGGCATTGGCCGTTTCAACGGTCGATGGGCCGTCGAGGCGTTTACCACCGACCACTGGGTTACTGTGCAACTTGTGCCGCGACGTTACCCGGTTGACGCGAATGAACTGCACGGCGCCTGGGGCGGGGGATGACCGCTCGTTGCTGGGAATGCGATGAAAATGCTTTGCATCAATTTACTTAAAACCAAGAAACAATTAAACGTGGCCGCTAAAATCATTTCCGGAAGGCTGGGTGAACCATCGCTCGCAGCCGCCGGAGGAGCAGCCAGCGGTTGCCAGATTATCTGGCAACGGCAAGAAAGGAGAAAATTATGAAAGCGAATTGTTGGTATGGCAAGAACGACGTCCGGGTGGAAGAGGTGGCCGACCCGAAAATCTTGAACCCGCGTGATGCGATTGTAAAAATTACTTCATCGGCCATCTGCGGTTCTGATTTGCATCTCTACGACGGGTTTGTTCCGACGATGGAGAAGGGCGACATCCTGGGCCACGAATTCATGGGCGAGGTGGTTGAAGTGGGCCACGCCGTGAAGAATTTGAAGGTGGGCGACCGCGTGGTGGTTCCGTTTCCGATCTCCTGCGGCAACTGCTTTTTCTGTCAAAAGGGATTGTTCTCGCTCTGTGAGAACTCGAATCCGAATGCGGTGATGGCGGAGGAAATGTGGGGCCATTCGCCGGCCGGCATCTATGGCTACTCGCACCTGCTGGGTGGGTATGCGGGCGGACAAGCCCAATACGCGCGGGTGCCGTTTGCCGATTTCAACCCGATCAAAATCCCCGGGGATTTGCCCGACGAGAAAGTCCTGTTTCTTTCGGACATTCTTCCGACGGGCTACATGGCGGCGGAAAACTGCCAGATTCAACCCGGCGACACCATCGCCGTGTGGGGGTGTGGTCCGGTTGGTCAGTTTGCCATCACGAGTGCCTTCCTCCTGGGTGCTGAGCGGGTGATCGCCATTGACCGCTTTCCCGAACGCCTCCAGATGGCGGAGGAAAAAGGACACGCGGAGACTCTCAATTACGAGGACGTGGATATCTACGACGCCCTGGATGAAATGACCGGTGGCAGCGGGCCGGATGCCTGCATCGAAGCCGTCGGC
>JAQGOT010000559.1 GCA_028293465.1 Pedosphaera sp.
GAATCGGTGTCACCGGACGCGAAGAACAGCGCGGTTTACGCCTTTGAACTGGAGCAAGGCGGCCTCGGCCTCCCGGACCGCGACTATTACCTGAGTGAAGATTTCGCCAAGCAGCGCGAGGCGTATGTGGGCCACATCACGAAAATGTTCGTGCTGCTCGGCGAACAACCGGCTGAGGCCAAGGCCCACGCCGCGACGGTCCTGGAATTGGAAACCGCGCTCGCCAAGGCGAGCAAGTCACGCGTCGATCTGCGGGACCCGATTGCGAATTACCACAAATTCACGGTTTCCGAACTGGCGAAAAATTATCCAGATCTGCCCCTCAAAGTTTACATGGAGGAAACCGGGTTGGAGAAAGTCCCCGATCTCATCATGGGTCAGCCCGAGTTTTTCGCGGGCTTGGACAAACTGGTCAAGGAACGCCCGTTGGATGCCTGGAAAACCTACCTCCGCTGGCATCTGGTTCACTCGGCAGCGCCGTTCCTGAACGCGGCGGCGGAGCAGGAATCCTTCGCTTTTTACGGCACTGTGTTGCGCGGCCAACCCACGCAGGAACCGCGGTGGCAGCGCGCCGCCAAGGTGATTGACGGGAGCATCGGCGAGGCACTGGGCCAGATCTATGTCGAAAAACATTTTCCTCCCGCTGCCCGCGCACGGATGATCGAGTTGGTAGCCAACATCAAGGCGGTTTTCCGCGACCGCTTGAAAACGCTGGCCTGGATGACCCAAGACACCCGGACCAAGGCGCTGGCCAAGTTTGATCTCTTCACGCAAAAAATCGGGCATCCCGATAAATTCCGTGATTACTCCAAGGTGGAAGTTCGTCCCGACGATTATCTGGGAAATATCCAGCGCGCCTCCGTTTTCGAATCCAGGCGGCAACTCGTGCGGGTCGGCCTGCCCGTGGACAAGACCGAGTGGCACATGACCCCACCGACCGTGAACGCCTACTTCAACCCGCTCCAAAATGAAATCGTGTTCCCCGCCGGCATCCTGCAACCGCCCTTCTTTGATGTGACGATGGATGATGCGGTCAACTACGGCGCCATCGGCGTGGTGATCGGCCACGAAATCACCCACGGCTACGACGACCAGGGCCGCAAATACGACGCGAACGGCAACCTTAACGACTGGTGGACCGAGGCCGACGCCAAGGCATTCGACTCGCGCGCACAAAAGGTGGTGGACCAATACAACGCCTATGAACCGCTGCCTGGCCTGCACGTTAACGGGCAGTTGACGCTCGGTGAGAACATCGCCGACCTTGGCGGCACGAGCATTGCCTTCGAGGCGCTCCAGCGGGCGGTGGCCAAAAATCCTTCGAAGCGCAAAAAGATCGACGGCTTTACGCCGGAGCAACGGTTCTTTTTGTCGCTCTCCCAGGTTTGGCGCACCAATTGCCGCGAAGCCGAAACTCGCCGCCTCATCACCGTGGACCCGCACAGCCCCGGTCAATTCCGCGCCGTCGGTCCGCACGTGAACGTGCAGCCGTTCTACGACGCTTTTGCCATCAAGAAAGGTGCCCCCATGTATCGGTCGCCAGACCTCCGCGCCATCATCTGGTAAACAACAAACTGATTATGACAGATCCACGTTATTCGAAATTAGCCAAGTTACTGGTTGAATACTCCACTGAACTCAAGAAAGGCGAGCGCGTCCTGCTCGACATGTCCGATGTGCCGGATGAATTTTCCATTGAACTGATGCGGGCGGTGCGCGCCGTGGGCGCGACGCCGTTGATCGAGGTTCGCCACACGCGTATCGCGCGCGAAATCCTCAAGGGCACGGACAAGAAGCACGCGGCCCTGGTCCGGGACGTGGAGCTGTTCCGGATGAAACGGGTCCAGGCGTACATCGCCGTCCGCGGCAGCGCGAACGCCAGTGAAGCCTCGGATGTCGATAGTGACCGCATGGCGCTCTACGCTCGCGTTCTCCGACCGGTGCTGAATCACCGCGTCAACAAAACGCGCTGGGTGGTTTTGCGCTGGCCGACACCGAGCATGGCGCAAGGCGCGAACATGAGCACCGAAGCGTTTGAGAATTTATATTTCGATGTCTGCACCATGGATTATCGGAAGATGGCCAGGGCGATGGCGCCGCTGGAGAAGCGGATGAAGAAGGCCAACCGCGTCCAACTCAAGAGCCCGGGCACGGACCTCACCTTCAACATCAAAGGCATCGGCGCGCAAATGTGCAAAGGCGACCGGAACATTCCGGACGGCGAGGTCTTTTCCTGCCCCGTCAAGGATTCGGTGAACGGTTACATCACCTTCAACACCCCCACGCTTTACTCCGGGACGAAGTTCGAGAATGTCCGCCTGGAGCTGAAGGATGGGAAGATCGTCAAGGCGACTTCCAACAACACCAAGCGCCTGAACGAAATTTTGGATACCGACGCCGGGGCGCGTTACATCGGCGAGTTCTCGCTTGGATTCAATCCTTACATCATGAATCCCATGTGCGACATCTTGTTTGATGAAAAGATCGCGGGGTCCCTGCACTTCACGCCGGGGCAGGCTTACGAGACGTGCGACAACGGCAATCGCTCGGCCGTGCACTGGGACATGGTGCTGATCCAACGTCCTGAGTGGGGCGGCGGCGAGGTCTGGTTCGACCGCGAACTGATCCGCAAGGACGGGATGTTCGTGCCGAAAGACCTGAAGGGGTTAAACCCCGAGAATCTGAAGTAATCGCCGACACCGGCGTCCGGGTTGCGTGGAAGGTGGATTAGTTTCCCTATGGAAACGCAACCCGGAGCAAAACACTCAAGCCAGTGCCATCGGGCTGCTTCGCAGATGGATTAGCTTTCCTTCAGGATGGCAAGGAATTGCTTCACCGCCGGGCTGAGCACTTTATTCTTCTTGTAGATGGCGGCGAGGGGGCGGAAATACTCACCATCTTCAAGCTGCACCTGGGCCAGGGTCTGCTTGGCCACTTCCTGCAGCACGGTGCCCTGGGGCACGACCGAGATGCCGGCATCAATTTCCACCGCGCGCTTCACGGTCTCGATATTATCGAATTCCATGACGTGCTGCACTTCCACATTGTTGTCCTTGAGAATCCGGTCCAAAGCCTTGCGCGTGGGGATGTCGGGCTCAAAGCCGATAAATTTCTGGCCGGTGAGGGACTTGAGTTTTACGCTCTTGGCCTTGGCAAAAGGATGCTGCGGATGGCAGATGAGCACCAGCGGGTCCTTGCGCAGGGCGATGGTCTCGAGCTTGCTTTCACGCGTTGGATAGGCCACCAACCCGAGATCCACCACGTTGCTCAGCACGTCATCATAGACCTGGTTGGCCCGGCGGTATTCCACATGCACGTTGACCGTGGGATAGCTCTTGAGAAATTTTTTGATGTAGGGCGGCAGATCATGAAGGCCAATACTGTAAATGGTCGCTACCCGGATGGTGCCGGAGATGATGTCCTTGATTTCCTGCAATTTGCTGTGCAGCGAATCATAATTTTGGATGATCTGCTTGCTGAACTCATAGAGCACCTGACCTTCACGGGTAAGGCGGAATTTCTTCTTGCTTCGTTCGATGAGCAGCGATTTGAACTGTTTCTCTAGGGAACTGATCTGCTGACTGACGGCGGACTGGGTCACATTGTTGATCTGCGCGGCCTTGGTGAAACTCTCCGTCTCGGCCAGATCACAGAACACTTTCAAACTTTCAATTTGCATAAGTTAAAATAATTGAACCTCAATTCGAGGAATCAGTCAACAGACATGGATTCCTCGGGGGCCAAGGCATGTTTCACCTTGAGAAGCAGATCCTGGCTGGAAAACGGTTTTTGAAGGTAAGCGGTGTCTTCCTGCTCCTGGCTGCTTGGGCGCACGTAACCGCTCGAGCAAAGGATGCGGGTGTTCGGCGTGAGTCGGTGCACATGTTCGACGAGTTCGCGGCCACTCATGCCCGGCATGACCAGATCCGTGATCAGGAGGTCCACACGGGTGTCCCCCTTGGCGAGGAGGTCGAGCGCCTTCTGACCGCTATTGGCGGTAAGGACGCGGTAGCCGTAGGCCGAAAGAACAGTTTGCCCCATCGTCAACAACAGGTCTTCGTCATCCACCATCAGGATGGTTTGGGTGCCGGTGAGGTCGTCAGTGTGGATGCCATTGTCTTTGACAAATTTTTTGTCGGCCGGGAGATAAACGCGGACCGAAGTACCCGTGCCTGGTTGGCTGGACACGGCGACCCCGCCGCCGTGATTGGTGACAATGCCATAAGTCCACGCCAACCCCAACCCACGATGCTTGCTCCCCCGCTTGGTGGTGAAGAACGGCTCGAAGATGCGGGGCAGGACGTCGGGCTCGATGCCGGAACCATTGTCCGTGATTTCAAGGCAGACGTAGGCTCCAGCCGCCAGTTGCGCATTGCGATCCTGCGTGGGCTGCGTTAACTCGATGTTTTTGGATTGAAGAATGATGCGACCATGAGGACCCAGCGATTCCACCGCGTTCTCCAGGATCTTCAAAAA
>JAQGOT010000569.1 GCA_028293465.1 Pedosphaera sp.
GCCCGCGCTTCCGGTTGCGTCTTGTTGCCGGTTTACCTGCCCCACACCAGCAGCGGTTACGCCGCTCACATTTTACCCGCGATCCCATACGACCGCGCCACCTTGCGAAAACGCGAGGCCCGCCAGCAATTGACTCAGGAAATCGTGCGTGCTTTTGAACCCGCCATCCTCCATCATCTCGATCAATGGTACCACTTCGTCCCCATTTGGCCGAACCAGTCCGAGAAATAAACAGTCCGCAATCATATTTTTATGCCAGCCCAAGTCTCTCCAACGATGTCCCTAAGTTGCGCCAGCCCGGCGAGGCACCGTTTTATAACTCCTGCTCATTCTTTTTGCGTCGCGTTCTGTCTTCTTTTCGCGGTCTTGACCATGTTCCCGGGGCAGGCTCTCGCACAGCCCGCTGACAACACTGCGACACTCTCCGCCTGGCTCAACGCTCAAACCAACATCCAGACTTGGGAAGCCGATTTCGTGCAGACCCGCAGTTTGAAAGCCCTGACCCAACCGCTGACCGCGACCGGCCACGTCTGGTTCGCCGCCCCAAACCGATTCCGCTGGGAATTAGGCCACCCGGCGCGAACCATGGCCGTCCGCCAGCCTGATCAATTGCTGGTAATTTATCCCAGGCTCAAACACGTCGAACGTTATCCGCTCGACAGCGCCAAAGCCGGCCCTTGGAAAGACACCTTGGCTTTGTTGGACGCCGGGTTTCCCCGCAGTCGCGCCGAGGTAGAGTCCCGCTTCAACATCCTCTCGCAAACCACGACCAACCACATCCACGAACTCGCGCTTCAACCCAAATCCGAAGCTGCCCGGCGCCTCATGCCGCAAATCAAAATCGCTTTTGATACCAATGACTTTTCGCTTCACTCCACGGAGCTGCAATTCGCCGATGGTTCCACGATGCAAAATGTGTTCACCAATGCGATATTAAATCCAAAGATCGACGAATCCGTATTCAAGCCAAAGATCGAAGGAGATTGGAAAGTGACCGAGCCGTTCAAAAAATAGCAGCCCCTTCCTTAAGGCGAGAGCGTGAGTAAAACGATTAACGACATAGCAGAACAGGCCCTGGCTTCACTGCCGCACGGTCCGGAATTCCGTTTCCTCGATCGCCTCGTGAGTTTGGAACCCGGCCAGGCCGGCGTCGGCGAATACACCGTGCGTGGCGATGAACCTTTTTTACGCGGCCATTTTCCGGGCCAACCACTCTTTCCCGGTGTGCTCTTGGTGGAAGCCGCCGCCCAACTCGCCGGCACGGTGGCTCAAAGCGACCCGCTGATCCCCCCCATGCCCGGGCTCAAATTGACTGCCCTCCGCGCCGTAAAAATTCTGGGCACCGCCAAGCCCGGCGACGTAATTCGATTGGAGGCCGTCGTCTCCGGACGCTTGGGGAATTTGATCCAGGCGCGCACCACCGCGACTGTGGCGGACAACCTCCTCTTGCGTGCTGAAATAACCCTAAGCGGTGAGGCACAGGTGGAAAACGGAACGGATCCCTAGTTTGCACCCAACTGGAGCCTTGCTATACGCCCGTTCCTTCGTCTTCCGCCTTCGCCGCCACGCTCTCCAACGTCAGGTAATTCCTCCTCCACTCTGCCCGGGAAATTTTCCCGCGCCCGTTCACTTCAAGGTTCTTCACGAACATCCACTCGCGGGGTATCTGCCAGGCCGGCAGCTTTTCAAGGAGAAATTGCTTGAGCGACTCGCTGCTCAACATGGACCTTGCCGCAATGCAAGCAACGATGATTTCCGTCCGCTCCGCGTCGGCGCTCGGTGTGCCAAACACCAGGCATTCCCGAACCCCCGGGTGTAGCAGCAAGGCCCGCTCGATGGTTTCCGGCGACACTTTGCGTCCCGCGATGTGAATTTGATCCCCCGACCGGCCACGCAAATAAACTGAGCCGTCGCTGATTTCAGCCAGGTCGCTGGTTTGAAAGCAACCATCCGCCAAATTCTTCGCCGGCTCCGGCCAATAAGTTTGCCCCACCGCCCGGCTGCGGACCTGCAAGCAACCGTCCGGCCTGATCGATAGTTCGACATTGCGCAACGGCTTGCCCGCGCACGCAGCATCGGTGCGCGGCAGGGCCGAATCATCATAAGCAATGCCGCCGCACTCACTCGAACCGTAAAAATTATGGAGCTTAAGCCCTTGCCCGGCAAAAACGCATCGCTCGAGTTCCAACGACAAGGGTGCGCCGGCCGAGATGGCCAACCGGACGCTGCCCGGAATTGATCTGGCCTCGTGCCAGGTGCGCCAGAGCGCGGGAACCGCGGCGAGCGTCACCGCTTCGGTGCTGGCCGCGGCTCGCCGGACCGCTTCTGGCAATGGCGAATCCGCAAGCACCAGTGGAATCCCATGCAGTACCAACGGCAGGACCAGATTCGAAAAACCATACGAGTGGGCCAGCGAGATCACGCCAAGGTTGGGCCAATCCGGACGCAACCCGATGGTCGCCACAATGTTCTCCGCATCGGCCGCCAGTTGCTCGCCGGTGAACGCCACCACCCTTGCCTCGCCAGTGGTGGCGGAAGTGGTTTTGAGATGCACACAGCCCGTCGGAAGCTGCTCAAACACCGGTGGTATTTGGCCCGGTTCCAGCGGGCAAACAATCTGCCCGCGATTCCACGCACGCAACAGCGTGAAAATAAATGTCCGTCCTTGCGGAAATGCGATTAACCCGGGCTCTCCTCCAACCTCCGCCGCTGCGGCCAACTGGGCAAAAGTCCACCGCTCGCCTCGTGCCGGGTCATACAAGGCAATTTCGCTGCGATGGTCACTCGCAATTTTGCGCCAACGTTCGTAAAGCATTGTCAGTTCTCTGCCGCGCCGCTAGCGTAGATGATACGAACGTCATGCTCAATCCAGTTCTGAGAGCAAAACCTGAAATGTCATCGCCATCCCGCCGGGTGGGTGGTTTAACCTCCTGGTTTTGGAAGTGTATCGCGGTTGCTTCCTTGGCCCTCGGGCTGTGCGGTTGTGTCACTTCCCAACCCAAAGCCGCCGAAAGCCGGCGTCCCTTCGACTTTCAACGCGATACTTTCGCCTACGCCAATGAACTGGTTTGGGAATACCATTACGACGAGCGCGGCCAATGGGTCAGCCACGCCCGCCAACCCGAGCCGGACTACACCCATCATTGCTTTGTGGTCGCCCGCTCGGCGCGCCAATTCTTCGAGCATGCCCGCTTCGACCCCAACCAACCCGTGGCCGACGCCGCCACCTATCGCCGTCTGATCCACCGGGTCCTGTCCCTGACTGCCGACCACGAGTTGCCCGCTTCCAAAAAAATCGTCATCCCGGGTTATGCCGACTTGCACGCCTTCAGCCAGGGCCAGGAATCCCTCCTCAAAACCGAGTGCGGCGGCGCTTGGCACAGTTATTTTCAACGCGGCCATTGGCGGATAATGTTGCCGTTCAGCCATCGCCAGCAGGAAAAAATGGCTCACCGATTGGTCGCCGCCATCAACGCCGACCATCCTCCCGTCGTCCATCTCGTCCGCTTCCCGCAACTCACCATCAATCACGCCGTCGTCTTCTTCGCTGCCACCGAAACCGAACGCGAAATCACTTTCACCGTTTACGACCCGAACAACCCCGCCCGCCCGGTTTTCATCACCTACGACCGCGCCCGCCGTTCCTTCCAGTTTCCCGCCAACGACTACTTCCCCGGCGGATTGGTTAACGTTTACGAAGTCTATCGCGGTTGGTTCTATTAAACTCCTCGCCCTATCCTCAACTCATCGCTTCCCTCACAGCGGCTCGCGACCGGCATAACCGGAATCGATATCGTGCCAAAACTCGATATCCTCCTCATCCTTCTCCCAACAGAGAAAAACTTCCTTCCCCCCAACCAACGCCGGAAAATCCACCAACCCGCGCGGCAAATCCTTGATGATAATTTCGCGGTCCTGAAACTTCTGCAGCAATTCCTTGATTTCCGCCAGCAGGCGCACCGATTTATTCACCGACTCACCGCCGGAATCATTCCCGGCAGGCACCAACCCCGCCAACCGCCGGTCGCTCTGGTCCAACTCCACGCGGAGCTGGTTCAATCGCTCCAGCCATTGCCGCACCGTGGGCAACAAGCCGCGGGCCTCTTCGCGGGTATAATGCTTCTTAAAGCGATGTTGCATGAATGGTCACCATAGGTTCAGGTTGCGCGCCCATCACCGGCTCAGTTGGGTGGCTCAAGCTTTTTCTTGATTTGTTCGTTGGGCTCCACCGTCAGGGATTTGCGCCAGGCTTCGCGCGCCTTTTCGGTCTCGTGGAGCGCGGCATAAACGTCGCCGAGATGATCGTATAATGTCGCATCCGCTTCCTCGGTGAGCTCCACCGCCTTCAAAATCTGCGGCAAGGCTTCCCCCGGCTCCTTCATCTTGTAGAGCACCCAGCCCAAGCTGTCTAGGTAAGCCGGGTTCTTCGGTTCCAGCTTCACCGCTTTCTCGATCATCTCTCGCGCCCGGTCCAGCTTCACCCCGCGGTCGGCCAGCATATAGCCAAAATAATTCAACGCCTCCGGGAAATCCGGCGACAACTCCAGTGCCTTTCCAAAATATTGTTCCGCCCCATCAAAATCTCCCTTCCGCTCGTAAGCCGATCCCGCCTGAAAATAAAAATATTGGCTCAACCGTTTCGGCTCTGACGCCCGCGCCAGCAACTCGGCCGACGTATAGTGGATGACCGCGTTCGTGAAATCCTTCTCCCGATTGTAGGCCAGACCGATGAGAAATTCATTCATGAAATTCTCCCGGAATTTGGCCTGGGCTTTCTTCAAGGTGTCCAGCGCGGCCTTGGCGTGATCCAGGCTGATTTGCACCCCGGCCAGATCATAATAGCCCTGCTCGAAATCATCGCCCAACACCAGCGCCTTCTGATAGTAATCCTCCGCTTCCGGCATTTTCTTCGCCTCGTAAGCCAGGCTCCCCAAAAAGTAATAAGCCCGCGCGTTCGCCGGATTATCCCGCACCATCCCCTCCAATTGCTCGCACGCTTTGTCCGGCTCATTGCCGCGCATATAAATATCCGCAAGCTTCGCCCGCACGTCTTCGCGGAGGTTCGCCGCGTCACCAAATCGCCTCAGCAGATCTAAATAAATCGGCGCCGCATTGGTCGTGTCCCCCAACAAGTTAAAACCATCCGCCAGCCTCAATCGCGCCGGCGCGCCCGGCGGATTCAGTTTGGCCGCCCGCTGAAGCGCCTCCTTCGCGCCCGCCCGCGACACATCTCTCTGCGTGGGTGCTTGGCGTTGCAGATTCGTGTAGAGCTCCGCCAAGTCGATGAGAAATTCAGCCCCCGTACCGGGTTGCTTTCGGGCTTCCTCCAAAACCGCCAGCGCCTCCGGAATCCGATTCTTTTGCAGATGAATCAAAAACAGGTTCTGGTAGCCCGTCAACCAAAGCGGCGAACGCTTGATCGCCGTCCGGCTCGCCTGCACCGCCTCCTCATCCTTCCCCAACCGGGAATGAACCAACCCGAGCCGCGCAAACACCGCCCCCGACGCGTTCGGGACCGAGGCCGCCCGGCTCAACACCTCCAGCGCTTGTTCCGGCTGTTTGCGCTGGAGATAACGACGCGAAAGATCCAGCACCAACTCTTCATTGGCGGGATCGGCTAAAGCCGCTTTGGAAAACTCCTGCAGCGCTAATTCCGGCTCGTCGTCCGCGTCATGGATCATCCCCATTGTGTAATGGGCATGGGCCTCCACCAGGTCCGGATCGACTTCTCCAGACTCGTTCGTCTCCGCGGTTTGGGCGGCGGCTTGGGAGCGTTGTCGGCCCGCCTGAGTCCGCTCGGCGCGCGGCGCAGACGCGCACCCGGCCAAAAGCATGCCGCCAATGGCTATTACCGTCAGTCCGGGATAGCAGCGATGCAGCATGCGGTAGAATACCCCTTTCTCGTGTCCGCGCAACTCCGGCGAGTTGCGCGGACCCAGACGATCTCGTGGCGCCTCGGCGCCCGGCTATTTCTGCCAGGTACGCTTCTTGTGGCGATTCGCCCGCAGTTGCTTGCGGCGTTTGTGTTTATTAATTTTCGACTTACGACGTTTTTTCAGTGATCCCATAATTTTATTAGCGCGTTAGTATACTACTTTGTTCAGCGGATATTCAATGATTCCTTCTGCCCCCGCCGCTTTCAGCAACGGGATCATTTCGCGAACCACATGTTCATCAATGATCGTCTCCACCGCCACCCACCCCTTCAGGCTGAGGTTGGATATCGTTGGATTACGCAGTGCCGGCAGGCTGTGCAGCAACTTTGCCAGGTTCTTCTCGGCAATGTTCATCTTCAAGCCCACCTTCGTCTCCGCTTCCAAAGCTCCCTGGAGCAGCAACGCCAGCGTCTCGATCTTTTGCCGCTTCCATTTGTTCTTCCAGCAGGCGTGATTGGCGATCAGCCGCGGCGTGGACGAAAGCAGCGTGTCCACGATGCGCAGCTTGTTCGCCCGCAACGACGACCCCGTCTCCGTCAACTCCACAATCGCATCCACCAATTCATGCGCCTTAAATTCTGTCGCCCCCCACGAAAACTCCACTTCGGCCTTCACGCCGTTTTTCCGGAGATACTTCTTCGTCAGGTTCACCACCTCCGTGGCAATCCGTTTCCCCTTCAGATCCTTCACCGACCTGATGGACGACGCCTCCGGCACCGCCAGCACCCAACGAGCCGATTGCCGGGTCGCCTTGCTGAACTGGAACTCGCCCACTTCATGCACCTTCGAATCGTTCTCCTGGATCCAATCGTAGCCCGTGATCCCGCAATCCAGGTAGCCATGCTCCACGTAGCGGCTGATTTCCTGCGCCCGGATCAAACGGATTTGCAACTCCTCATCATCCACATAAGGGATATAGGAGCGGCTGCTGACCTGAATATTAAAGCCGGCCTTCGCCATCTTCTCGATGGTGGCCTCTTGCAGACTGCCTTTCGGCAATCCAAAACGTAATATGTGCTTGCTCTTCATGGGCTAAACCGCGTCCCGCCGATCCCTAGAGACCCCGCGGGCCGGGAATAATGCATTCTCTCCGCCCAGTCCGCAAGCAGGGAATAATTCCACTTTTCAGCCCGTTCCCCTCCATCCGGCCCGGGAATTCCATCAAAACCCGGCATTCCCGCCCGTCCGTCAACCCTCAACCAAGAACCAGCTACCAGCCGCGATTAACCTCGATTCGACACCTTGGCCGTGGGCCAGCACCGTGGATCAGCCGCGACCCACCCCCACCTCGTAGGAGTCGAGGTTACGAGACTTTAACTCTTCACCGTGGCATAACCGCAGCCTCACATCGCTTGAGCATTGATGGCCGTGTGCTAACACCTTGGGCATTCTTTCGTCATTCGAACCTCGTCATTCGTCATTCTTGGCCCTCAGCCCTCAATGATCCCGAGCCCCACCCACACACTCACCGGCTCACCCACTTTCCCAGCAACACCCTCAACGTCTCCTAGCGGGTAAATACCCGTTACACCGTTACAATCCTTGAAAACATTGATCAAAGTGACTTTTTACCCGTTACACTGCCCGTTACAAATGCCCCCCGCGCCCCTCCGACCGCGCCGCTGAGGTCTCAGCAGCCTCCGCCGCTTTCCCCGCCTTTTACGGTCCCAGTGAACACACCACCCACCACCAGGAATCCCTCGATGGACGTGCAAAAAACTCCGCAGCCCCATGGAGCGCGCCGGCAGAGCG
>JAQGOT010000624.1 GCA_028293465.1 Pedosphaera sp.
CACGCTTTCCGCGAAGGACCTAGCCCATTGCATCGACCAGACGCTGTTTGCGCCTGAAGCGACGCACCGGGACATCGAGCAACTCTGTGCCCAAGCCCGGCAGCAATTCTTTTTCAGCGTTTGCGTCAACAGCTCGCGCGTGGAACTCGCTTATTCCCTGCTCGAGGAGAGCAATGTCCAGGTCACCGCGCTGGTGGGCTTTCCGCTCGGCGCGGCGGACGTGGACGCCAAGCGCTACGAAGCGGAAATCGCGGTGGACCAGGGAGCCCACGAGATTGATTTTGTAATGAACCTCGGCCGGCTCAAGGATGGAGACCACCGCTACGTTCTGCGCGAGTTGCGTGACATCGCCGAAGCGGTCGATGAACGCCCGGTCAAAGTCATTCTCGAGACGCATTTGCTCACCGCTGAAGAAAAGGTTCTGGCCTGTCAGTTGGTTTTGGATTCCGGCGCGCAATTCGTTTGCACTTCGACCGATTTCCACGCCCCGGCCGTTTCCCTTGAAGACGTAAAGCTGCTGCGAGCGACCGTCGGTGAAAAATTCGGCGTGAAAGCCGCCGGCCGCATTCGCGACAGCGCCACCGCCTTGGCGGTGGTCGAAGCCGGCGCCACGCGCATTGGCACCTCGGCCGGTGCCTCCCTGATTGATGGCCTGGTGGGCTAGGCTGACCGGGCATAAGCATCGCCCGGGTCTTCGGTTCGTCGGTTGGAGATGTTTTGGCAATGGGTAAATGCTCCCACGGCCTTTGACTGGCATTGAACCCGAAAACGAGCTACCATCCTCCATGTTTATCACGGGATTAGGGACGGCAATACCTCCGCAGCAATACAAACAAAGCGAAGGTTGGGAAGCCGTGCAGGTGGCGCCCCAGTTTTCCCGTCTCGCTCCCCGCTCCCGCGCCATCCTGCGAAAAGTTTTAAATGGCAATAACGGCATCGAAACCCGTCACTTGGCTCTGCACTCGTTGCATGAGGTCTTTGATCTCGACCCAAACATCCTCCACGCCCGCTTTGCCAATCACGCCCCGCCCCTCGCCACCCAGGCCGCGGAACGGGCCTTGGCAAACGCCCGCACTTCAGCCATCGAAATCGATGCCATCCTCATCAGCACCTGCACCGGCTATCTGTGTCCCGGCCTGACCAGCTATGTGAGCGAGCGACTCGGCTTGCGTCCCGATGTTCTGACCCTTGATCTGGTGGGGCAGGGGTGCGGAGCGGCGTTGCCCAATTTACGCACGGGCGAAGCCTTGCTCGCTTCCGGCCGATGCCGCCGCGTGCTGTCGGTATGTGTGGAAATTTGCAGCGCGGCTTTTTATCTCGATGATGATCCCGGGGTATTGATCAGCGCCTGCCTTTTCGGTGATGGCGCGGGCGCGGCGGTGCTGTCCAACGAGCCCAACCCCGCCGCGCGCACCGTGGCCTGGAAACGGGCCGGCTCCACTCTCTCTGCCGGTGAGCGCGACCTTCTGCGCTTCGAACTGAAAAATGGAATGCTGCGAAATGTGCTCAGTCCCCAGGTGCCGTCGCTGGCCTCACGACATGCGGAAAAACTGTTGGGAACGATCCTCGCTGACGCTGGCGTATCGCGCGATCAAATCACCACCTGGATCTGGCATGCCGGCGGGCGCGACGTCCTGCTGGCCTTGCAGGAGCGGCTCAGCTTGAGCGCCGGGGATATCCAATGGAGTGCGGGTGTGTTGCGGGATGTGGGAAACATCAGCAGCCCCTGCGTTTATTTTGTGCTGCAAGCGGCGCTGTCCGGGAATGCCCCGGGCGGTTTATGGTGGTTGTCCTCCTTCGGCGCGGGATTCAGTTGTCACGGCGCTTTGCTCCAAGTGGAATAAAGCATCGGGACTGATAGCCGCAACCTGCGGACTGCGGCCATGAATTTTCCACCACCTCAATGAACCGCTTGGTTGAACCAGAATGGTTGGATGAACTGCCGCCCCACCATCCGGACGCCGTGCGTTCCCGTCAGGACCTGCGTCGGCTCAACTCGCTCATGGGCAATCTGAGCATCCTCTCCGGCCTGCTGCAATCGTCCGCGGAGGTGTGGCCGAGCGGGCAGATTGTCGAATTGGGGGCGGGAGACGGCACCTTCATGCTGCGGCTTGCCCGCCGGCTTTCCCACCACTTGAAGCAAGCGCACGTCGTGCTGGTGGATGCGCAGGATGCCGTCACTCACGAAACGCGCGCCGGTTTCGCGGCCATTGGATGGACGGTGGAAATTGTTACGGCGGACGTCTTTGATTGGTTGCGTCAGCCGATGTCTCAGCCGGCGGATGCCATGATCGCAAATCTTTTCCTGCACCATTTTTCCGGACCTCAACTTTCCGAGTTGATGAAACTCGCGACCGAACGAACCCGCCTGTTCGCCGCCTGCGAACCTTGGCGTTCGCCGGTGGCGCTGGCGTTCAGTCAGATGCTGGGCTTCATCGGCTGCAATGCGGTGACGCGTCACGATGCTGTGGTCAGTGTCCGGGCTGGTTTCGCGGGACGGGAGCTGTCCAGCCTCTGGCCGGCGCGGTCACAATGGCGGTTGCAGGAACGCAGCGCACGGATGTTCACCCATGCCTTCGTGGCTGAACGCATTACGCCTCCCTGAGCATGTCTGCGAAAAGACCCATTACCATTATCGGCGGTGGCCTGGCGGGTCTCACGCTTGGGATCGGTCTGCGACAACGGTCCATCCCGGTGACAGTTTGGGAGGCGGGGCATTACCCGCGGCACCGCGTCTGCGGCGAATTTATCAGCGGGCGCGGACAGGAAACGCTGGCCCGCCTCGGCTTGCGCGAGCGACTCGTTGCGGCCGGCGCCATTCCGGCCCGGACGACGGCCTTTTTTTCGCCGCGCGCGAGCTCACCGGTTCGCGAACTGCCAGAGCCGGCGTTATCGATTTCCCGACATGCGCTCGACGCCCTGCTGGCGGAAGAATTCCGCCGTTTGGGCGGCGACCTGCGGGAAGCCGAGCGTTGGCGCGGCGAGGAATATTCTGAAGGCATGGTGCGCGCCACCGGCCGCCGGCTCCAACCCGTGGTGGACGGTTGGCGCTGGTTTGGCTTGAAAGTGCATGCCCGCAATGTCCCGCTCGCCGCGGATTTGGAAATGCACTTGTCAGCCTCCGGTTACGTGGGCATCAGTCGGTTGCAGAATGGGGAAGTGAACATCTGCGGCTTGTTCCGTCGGTTCACATCTGCGGCAGATGCACCGCTCCCCTGGCTGGAGACCCTGCGCGGCGCGCCGGGATCGCTGCGCTACGAGCGGCTGGCGAACGCGGTGTTCGACGAGAACTCGTTCTGTTCGGTGGCCGGCTTATCGTTGGCACCACAACGCGCCAGCGTCTCCAAGGAATGTTGCGTGGGCGACACCCTTACCATGATCCCGCCCGTGACCGGCAACGGGATGTCCATGGCCTTCGAGTCCGCCGAGTTGGCCGCTGCGCCCTTGGCCGCCTACAGTTCAGGCGAAATGACTTGGACTGAAGCGCAGCAACTCATCGCGCGACAATGCGACGAGCGGTTCATGCGCCGGCTCGCGTGGGCCCGCATGTTGCAACGCTTGATGTTCATGTCACGTTTGCAAAACACGCTCGTGCCCTTGGTGCCGCGCTGGCAATGGCTTTGGCGGCTGCTATTGGCGCGGACACGGTAGCCGTGGAGGATGAGAGCCGCTGCTGCGGGTTGTGCTTTCTTTGCGGGCCGGACGTTCGCTAAGATAGGTTTGTGAAACCGCTTTCAGACTGCCGGCTTTATACGTTTGTTGACACCGCTTTCTTGCATGGCCGCAAGCCGGAGTGGGTCGCCCAACAGCTTTGCGACGGCGGCTCGGACCTGCTCCAACTCCGCGCCAAGAATTCCTCCCCGGAAGAAGTGCGCCACCTGGCCGAAGCCATCCTGCCGGTCACGCGACGCGCGGGCATCGGTCTGGTCATCAACGATTTTCTCCCGGTTGCGGCTGACGTCGGCGCGGAGTTCTGCCATCTTGGCCAGGAGGATTTTTTCGACACGGGTCATACTCACATCTCTCAACTCTCAACCAACAACCCTCAACTCCTCATCGGCCTCAGCACCCACGCCCCTGCGGAGGCGGAACGTGCCTTGGCCGCCGGCCCCGCCTACATTGCCATCGGTCCCGTCTATGCCACCGGCACCAAGCCCACCGCCCGGCCGGTTACGCTGGATTACGTCCGCTGGGCCGCGACGAACGTCAAGATCCCCTGGTTCGCCATTGGCGGCATCAATCTGGCCAACCTTGATGATGTCCTCGCTGCTGGCGCCCGGCGGATCTGTGTGGTCTCGGCGATTTTAAATGCGCCCGACATCGCGTCGGCTTGCCGGGCCTTCAGAGAGAAACTCTTGAGAGTGTGAGTTCCGCCATTCGCCTGCGCTTGGTGGATCTCCGCCCGGCGAGATGAAAGGAGCTCCTTCACAAGCGGCCATCTTGCTCGCAGCCAGCCGCCCTAACCAAGGCACTCCGGAATTACTGTAGTCGCAGTATGCTGTGGCTTTGCATTTGTCACTCCACCTCGCCTGCATGGCGAAATGTCCACATGGATTCTCCCGCGATAATACCTGAGTCCAAACCAACCCTTGGCGCGAAGCAAGCTTTCAAGCCGGAGCTTCTCAAGACACCCTTGTTCAGCAGGGTGTCCTTGTGGATACCCTGCTTTAAGGTGGGAAGGGCCTCGAGAATGCGAGGCTATTTGATCCAAGTGTGACATTTCCAGTAGCGACTTGCCTAACCAAACTGAACTTGTAACGGAAAATCTACTCTACCGGTGTATTGGACCTGTTCGGCAGCTGCCCGGCCATTGACAATCCTGCGTTTGCATCGCAGAGTTGGAGCAAATCGAACCTCCTGGAACAATGAAACAATTTATCTCCTGCATCCTGGTTCTCTGCGTGACGGCGGGCAACCTCCTTGCTCAAGCTCAAATCGTCAAAGAGCGCGCCAAGCAACAACGGGACGCCAACAACCAACGTCAAGGGATTGAGTCGGCCCCGCCTTATGCGCCCCCACCGGTGGCACCTCAAGCCCCCGGCTCAACCCCGACTGCTCCACGCGCCCTTAACCCCGCCCAGCAACAAGCTGTCGATAAATTGCAGGCGGATCTGACCGGCATCAAGGCTGGTTCACCGGTTACACCCGAGCAAAGGCTGACGCTTCAGAGCGACTTCCTGACGTTGGCCAAGGGCGTCGCCAAGCCTTCCAAAGAATCCCTCACGAAGCTGGCGAACGATCTTTCGACGGCGCTCGCGAACAAAAATGTCTCGTCTGTGGATCGCGCGGTCCTGGCCAAGACCCTTAATGTGGTGGTAAACAGCGGTAACCTGCCGGTGACGCAGGCCCAAGCCTTTGTGACCACCGCCCAAAACTCCCTTAAGGCGAGCGGCGTGATCGAGCCCGAACTGGAGCCCGTGATCAAGAACCTTCAGGCCATCGTCGCCGAGTTGCAGAAGAGCAAGCCGAAGCTCTACCAGTAGGCCCTTCCGCCTGCCCACCTCATCGTAACAAAAACTTTGCTTCCCCGGGTCGTGAAATCATGGCTTGCTGGTGGAGCTTTTATCCCGGTCAAGGCTCGGTAAACCATGCCACGAACAAAGCGGGCAATACTCGCAATCTCAAACTTACGCATCCAGCGTGACGATACGGTAATTCTCGACGACGTCCAATGGCGCGTCGAGCCCGGCCAGCATTGGACCATTCTCGGCGCGAACGGCTCCGGCAAGACCTCTCTGCTCAGCGCCCTGACGGGCTATCTGATGCCTACGACCGGCGAGATCACCGTGCTCGGCCGACGCTACGGCGAATCTGACTGGCGCGAACTCCGCAAGCAAATCGGCCTCGTCAGTTCCTCCATCCGGCAACTGATGGCGGACACCGAACCCGCCTTGGAAACCGTCGTCAGCGGCAAATACGCGATGATTGATTTCTGGGGGCGGGTCACCGCCGCCGATCGCGTCCGCGGCCTGAACTTGCTCCGGCAAATCGAGTGCGAGCATCTGGCGGAGCGGTCATGGGTTTTCCTTTCGCAAGGCGAGCGCCAGCGGGTGCTCATTGGCCGGGCGTTGATGGGCAACCCGCGCTTGTTAATCTTGGACGAACCTTGCGCGGGACTGGACCCGGCGGCGCGCGAACATTTTCTCCAGTTCCTCCAGCGCCTGGGCCGGCAACGGAAAGCCCCCACGCTGGTCTTGGTAACGCATCACGTTGAGGAAATCATGCCGGTGTTCTCGCATGCGCTGATTTTGAAGTCCGGCAAAGTCCTGGCCGCCGGGAAAAAGAATCTCGTGCTCAATGCGCGGGCACTCTCCCGGGCCTTCGCCGCGCCCATCAGACTGAACCAGAAATCCAACCGGTACACGCTGAGTGTGACAGGGGAGGGGCGGCGGGTGATATAGACCGACGTTCTACCCACAGTTCGCTTTGTCGGAACCGTTGCTCTGCCATTGAAGCGGTCCCCAGCCCTACGGGAGCGCCGCCCGATACGGGGCGTTCCAAATAATTTCCGGATTCAAGGGCTGGAGAACCCCTTTTTAAAACGTTGCCACCCGATAAAACCTTTGGCTCAAGCCGGGTGCGAGATCCACCAAGGAGCCTTTGCCGTCGATGATCGTCACGCTGCCATTCACCTCCTGCCAATTGGCGTCGCCCAGGTTGTCCTTGTATTGCACGTGATAGGTCATGCCTGGTAATGCCGGCCAACTGATTGTCGGACCCTGCGCGGGGGTGGCTCCCGGAACAACCGTTGCGTATAAAAATGCAAAGGCAAACAAATCACTGGTGTGGTTGAAATCCTGCGCGATCAGGTCGGTCGCCCAGCTTTGGAAAAACAGGGTTTGCCCGTCGCCGCTGAAGACGGGTGTAAGGGAGCGGTTGTTCGCGCTCGCAGTCCCGGACTGATTTGCGCTCAGGAGCGTCGTTGTTCCGTTCAGTTGGTCGTAAAGGAACAGGTCGGGCACGCCATTGGTGTCGGTGGAAATAATGTCTGTGGCTGTGCTGTGGTAAGCCACAAAACGGCCATCCGCGCTGACGTCGGGGGAATCCGACGAGCCACTTGACGCTCCACCCAGGCTTTTCTGGCTGACGAGGGAGTTGTTGCCCGTCTGGAAGTCGTAGAGGTAGACCTGATTTGTGGGTTTCAGAGTGGCTGAGGCTGCATAAGTCAGGAAGCGGCCGTCCGCACTGAAACGGAGTCCCGGATGGCTGGCAGGAAAACCCGGGCCGATCGTCCAATTGGTGTTGCCTGCCCGATCCGCCGCGAAGAGGTGGAAGGAACTGCCGGACCCTGCCCAGTAAACAAACCGGTTCCCATCAGGACTGATCGAAACACTCGAAATTCCAGAAACCGAAACGTTCGTATAAACCCGCAGGGCTGATTGCGAATCCCAAACGTAAATTTTCCCGGCCGAAGCCCCGGCGGTATCTGCGAACGCGGTGAAACGGCCGTTCGAATTCATCGAGGCAGCAACCAGGCCGGAGGTGGTAAGCGCGTAGCTCGTTCCGGCTTGCAAGTCCCGGAGGAACAGATTCTCCGTGCCACTGAACGAGCCGGCGGTGAGATTATTGGCCTTGCTCCGGAAGAGGACATACCGGCCGTTGGCGCTGATGACGGGCGAGTAGGACGCACCATTCCCCGCGCCGGTGCCAGTGGTGTTTGCGCTCACGAGCAAGGTCGCGGCGGTCTGCAAATCCCGGACAAACACATCCTGCGTCTTGTTCGTGTCACCCATCACCAGGTTGCCGGCGCTGCTGGTGAAAGCGACATAACGGCCATCCCCGCTGATCGCCGGATCGGTTGAGACGCCATCCCCGCTGGCGTTACCGTTGGTGTTGATGCTCACGAGCAGGTTCGTGCCAATCAGCAGATCGCGCACGAACACGTCCCGGCGTAAATTTGTGTCGTTGGCGACCAGGTTTTCTGCCTCGCTGGCAAATGCGACAAACCGGCCGTTGGCGCTGACGGAAGAACTGTAAAGCATGCTGGGTCCGTTCGGCGTCGCCGACGGGAATGACGGGTGCCTCGCCGAAATCACTTCGGTGGTGTTGGTCGAAAGATCCCGCACGAACACATCGTAATCGCGGTTGCGGTCGCCGGACACCAAGGTCCCATCCGGGTAATCGAACGCCACCAGGCGGGCATCCGCGCTCAGGCTGGGAAGGGTCACCGGGCCGAGTGCCGAGCCGACGCCATTGGTGTCCGCGTCGATCAGCGTGGTGGTGCCTCCCTGGGTGTCGCGGAGGTACAGATGATAGTCCCCGACGAGCGCGTTGGTCGTCAGGTTGGTTGAACTGCTGAGGAAGGCAACATACCGCCCGCTCGGGTCGATGGCTGGCCAGTCGCAAGTCGAGTTGACCGGCACCGAGTTGCTCAGATTCCCGCTTACCAGGGTGGTAAGGCCAGTCTGCGCGTCCCACAGGTTGATGCAGGTGGTCGCTCCCGAGGTGCCATTGGTATTTGCCACGAAGGCGATGAACCGCCCGTCTGGCGTCATCGTCAGGCTTTCGATGTCCTCGTAATCCGCAATGGCCACATTCGCATTGGTGCTCACGAGATCGGTCAGGCCGGTCGCCAGGCTGTAACGGAGAATAATGCCGGTCGTCGCGAGATTGGGGCTGGCTTCGAAAGCCACGAACTGGCCATCGGCGCTGATCACCTGGTTGTAGGAAGTTGCGTTCGTGGTGTGCCTCACGGACTGCATGATCGTCCGGGCGTTGGCGCTGGCCAGGAAGGTGGTCCCGGCTGTCAGATCACGGACATAAATTTCACCAGCAGTGAGCAACCCGGGAACCAGGTTGGTGGCGGTGCTGTAAAACGCAACGTAACGGCCATCCGGCGTGATCACCGGCGCTTCCGAACTGCTCACGAACCTGGTCAGGTTGGTGGATTTGGCGCCGACACTGACCAGCGTCGTGGTGCCAGCCTGCAAATCACGGACATACACGTCCGCAATGCCGTTCACGTCACCCGTCACGAGGTTGCTGGCCGCGCTCACAAAAGCCACGTAACGTCCGTCCGGGGTCATGACGGATCCACGCGAAACGCCATTGGCACACCCGCCGTTGGTGCTGACACTGATCAACCAATTCGTGCCGTTGACCACGTCGCGGACAAACACGTCCGCCACCTTGTTGGTGTCATTCGCAATCAGGTCGCTCGCGCTGCTTTCATAAACTGCATACTGGCCGTTGGTCGAAATCCCGGTGGGGAGTGAATTCTCGTTGCCTCCCCCGGTGCCGGTGCGATTCACACTGAGCAAGGCGGTTGTTCCATTGGTGCGGTCGCGCAGGAACACATTCAATCTCGCCGGAAACAAAACCGGCAGGGGAGTGTTGCTGCTGGTCAAGACCAGGTTGTTGGCAGTGCTCGCGAACAGCACGTAACGTCCATCCGGACTCATTGTCGGAGCCCCTGAGTCGCCGCTGCCGCCTGCGGGTGCTTCCTCAGCAGGGTTAAGGAGGGACACCGGCTGCAAGTATCCCGCCGCCGCTGAAAGTGTGACGCACGCAACGAACAGAAACAGCGCTGCACAGCGCACGTTTGACGGCCGGGTTTTCATAAGTGTGTATTTTCTCCAAGATTTTTCGGGCGATCCCACCAGAGCTTCGCCTCTTTTGAACGGATGCCAGCGTGCGCGAAAACCTCCTCCCTGTCAACGTTTCATGCGCGTTGGTTCGCCTGCGCTGGTTTGGAGATCCAGGCGGCCCTCACCGCGCCGGGTCCTTTAAATCTGTTCACACTCCACGCGGCTTTGGTAGCCGAACAGTTGATTTTTCTTGATGATCTGGACGATGGGCGCGGGGACCATGCTTTCCCAGGAACCATCGCCGGTCTGGATTTTGGCCAGCACCTCACGCGAGTAAATCGGCAGATATTCCACCTTGTGCTTCTGGATGGATTCGATGCACTGGTTTTCCAGCAGGTAGGCGTAAAGATGCCGCAGATTCGGCGCCACCTGCATGTTCTGGGCGGTGATCACCTCGCCGGTTTGCGGATCGCGCCACGGATACACGTAGAGCTTCACCTCGCTCTTGAACAGCCGGCCCAGCGACTCAAGCAAACCGCCTTCCAGGTCGGTATAAAATTTCTCGTCAAAAATTTCCCGCAAGCTGGGGATGCCCAGCACGATGCCGGTCTCCTTATGGGTGTAACGCGCGAGATACGACACCAGCCGGTAATACCGGCCAAAGTTGGAGATCAGCACGGTCTTGCCGAGGGCGCTCAGGATATCCACCCGCGCCAGGAAATCCTTATGGTCAATGCCGCTTTCGGAAAGCAGGTTGCGCAGGGTCATCTCCATCAGCACCACCGGCTCCTCGCCTTTCATTTCCGGCTCCTGGAGGAATTGCTCCAACGCGCGGTCCAGCATGTCCAGCGTCGTGTTGGTGATGGGGCGAAAGCTGCCGCGTTCCACCAGGACCGATTTTTTGTAAAGCACGTCTGCCGGTTGGACCACCTCGCCCGCGGCCGTGAACATCGCCGCATCCGTCAATCCCTGTTGCACGAGTTGCAGGCTCATCAGCCGATTGTCCACGCCTGTGAAGGCCGGCCCCGAAAACCGGATCATGTCCACTTCGATCCGCTCGCGGTTCAATCCGTCTATCAGCGAGGCGATCAATATTTCCGGCTCCTGATAATGATAAAACGCGCCGTAGATCAGATTGACGCCGATGATTCCCAATGCCTCCTGTTCGCGAACATTCTCCGTGTCCAGCATGTGAACGTGGATGATGATTTCCGACGGTTCGGCATGGCATTCCGACTGG
>JAQGOT010000639.1 GCA_028293465.1 Pedosphaera sp.
CGCAGGGGCAGCCCGCGAACTGAGAGAGCAAAAGCGGAAAGAGCAGGCGGCCTATGAAAAACGGATGAAAGATCGCCGGCATTTGTTCCGGCCGTTAACGGGTTTTGGGTTCGGACCGCTCACGTTCGTGCTGATCTGCCTGAGCGTGGTGGTGTTTTTCCTTACCAAGTTTGGAGCGGATCGACATGCGATGTTGCCGTTCTACATTAGCGAGTATGACGTCACGGGTGGTGGCCTCGCACGCTTGACCGAAGGCTTACCGGAAATAAAACACGGGGAAATCTGGCGGCTGATTACCCCCATCTTCCTGCACGCCAATTTCCTCCATATCTTTTTCAACATGCTTTGGTTGCGCGATCTGGGGAGCATGATTGAGGCCCGGCGGGGGGCGTTGACTTTCGCAATCCTGGTGTTGGTCTTCGCCGTAGTTTCAAACCTCTCCCAGTATCTGGTCAGCGGCCCCGACTTTGTTGGAATGTCCGGTGTAGTGTATGGTTTGCTGGGTTACTCCTGGATTTGTGGCAAACTCTACCCTGGCTCGGGCCTGTTCGTTCACCCTACGACAATGACGATGATGTTCATCTGGCTGGTCATTGGGTTCACCGGCATTTTAGGAACGGCGAACACGGCTCATCTCAGCGGTTTGCTGATCGGTATTATCGCCGGTTACCTTGCGAGCCTTAGGCATCACTAGTGAATCGCCCTCGGCCGCACGCCCTCGGCGCGGAGCCAATTGGAATATCAACCCAGACAAGGAATGGACGACTTGGAGATCCGGATTGCCGGATCGATCCGCGGCGAAGCCCGGCATACTACAGGTGAAAGAAACGGCGGCCGGGAAGTTCACGGTTTCTTTCATGCCCGCGAACGGACCAAGCGGGAGATGGGATTACCACCTGGCCGTACTCGGCATGGATGTGATTTCCAAGGTCAAGGCAGGGGAGAATTCAGGACGGAAACTGACGCACGATTTTGTGGTGCTGTCGTTTGACCAGAAAGAATCCGCTGCCAACGAAGTGACGTTTGAATTGAAACGGTCGGAAGACGCACGCGGGACGCGATCAGCACTGGCGGTGTGGGTGAGTCGGGACGGGGAGCACAGGCCAATGCAAGCGGTTGGGGATTGGTGGGAACCATAGCAGGACCTTTGACTTTAGAGCCCCTTCGTGGGTTGCCCCAATTTGGGACAGTGTGCGCCATTTCAGGTCAATTCAGCTTTATAGGGGTTTGCCGGGTCAAATCTGAAGCCAAAGGCGGGAGGAACCGCGTTTGGCTTCGGATTGGTGATCACCGATGCAGATCCCGAACAAAAAGATGGCTGAGCCAGTGAAAAGCCGTCCGCTTTGGGGTCTTGCTAAAGGCGGTCTGGCCGGCGTTCCGATCCCGGTAATCCCCCGCATAGGAGAGGGGTTCCGAGTGCCAAAGTTCGCGCCAATTCCGCAACGGATGGAGTGGTTCCGGGCTGATTCTCATAGGTTCGGCTTGTTTTCCAAGCACGGTGGTTATGGTTGTCCGACGTTTACCTGTTTAACCGTGCTACGGAAAAACTAGAACATTTTGCGTGCCAAAAATGGCGACGAGTGATGGGGGCGGGGTGAAGAGCGAACTCTGGGTGAGCTTGGGGACGGATTAGCGTCAGTCGTCCAGTTGTCGGCGCCCTTGCTTGAGGCGGGAACGGCGGTGCTTGGCCTCGAGGATGCGCACCTTGGCACCCCGGGGGCGGGGAGCGTGCTGGCGGCGAAGCTTTTCGCGCCGATGCCGAGCAGCGGCTTCGGCCTCGCGTTCCCGGGTCTGAAGGGCCAGCAGCATTCGCTCGCGGGCGAGTTGGCGGTTGGCGGCTTGGGAGCGCGAATCTTGGACGGTGACGGTAAGGTTGGTCGGGAGATGGCGCAGGGTGACGCGCGTGGAGACCTTGTTCACGTTCTGGCCGCCCGGGCCACCCGAGCGGCTGAAGACTTCCTCCAGCTCAGCTTCGTTCAGTTGTGTGATTTTGCTCATGGCACAGGTGCGGGTGATCCCCGGGAGAAGGGAGCTTAACCAAGCCAACCTCGCACAGCAAGCTGCGAGACCCAAATCAGTTCGGCGCGCGCCGGGTATCCATTTCCATTTGACCAACCGGACGTATGGCCCAATGTTAGCGGATGGAAGCTGACCAGATGCGGCCCTACACAGCAGGGCCCAAGCCGCCCGCGCCAACCGCCAAAGACAGGCTCAAGAAAGCCTTTGCTCCCTTGGCGTTCCTCGGCATTTTGCTGGCGAAATTCAAAGCGCTGTTGATCCCGGTCCTCAAGTTTTTCCCACTGATTTTGAAGACGGGCGGGACGATGCTTTTGTCCATCTGGGTTTATGCGCAGCTTTACACGTGGTGGTTCGCGTTGGGATTTGTGCTCCTGATTTTTGTTCATGAATGCGGCCATCTCCTGGCGGCCAAACGGATCGGGCTGAAGGTTGGCGCCCCCGTATTCATCCCGTTCATGGGGGCGTTCATTGCTTTGAAGGAGGCGCCGCGCAACGCATGGATTGAGGCCCAGGTTGGCATTGGCGGGCCGCTGATGGGTACGTTGGGAGCCTGCGCTTGTTATGGAATTTTCCTGTTGACGGGAAATCCCTTGTTTAACGGACTCGCCCACGTGGGATTTTTTCTCAATTTGTTCAATCTCGCGCCGATTGGCTTCCTCGATGGGGGACGGATTGTGACCGCCCTATCGCCGTGGCTGTGGCTGGTGGGCACCGTCATCATCGGGTTGCTCCTGTTCGCGCACTTTAATTTTCTGCTCCTATTCATTTTCCTGTTCTCGCTGCCCCGGTTGTTTTCGCTTTTCCGGCGGAAATCCGCGGACGAAGCCCGCTATTTTGAAGTGACGTCGGACCAGCGCTGGATCATCGGCGGACTTTACTTTGGGCTGATCGCCTTGTTGGTGCTGGGCATGATGGCCACCGGTTCTCACCCGGTCGGGGACGGTTCGGCCCTGTAACTGGCTCTCCCGAAAAGCGTCTGGCGAAGCGGTCCCTTTGACAAAGCAAAAATCTGGATTGATGCTTTAGATAGTGAGTTGTTCGGGATGGCGCTCTGCTTTCGCAGGATGTGGTTCTCCCAGTCAGCTTAACGATGTCAGCCGGACTTTGTTTAAGGATGCAATCGGACAATTCCAGAATTCAGTCGCGGGAAGTGATTATTCCCTTGGACCTGATCCAATTGGAAGGTGAGTTGGTGTTGCCAGCGGAAGTCAAGGGGTTGGTCCTGTTTGCGCATGGGAGCGGGAGTAGTCGTCACAGCCCGCGCAACCAGTATGTGGCGCGCGTTTTACACGAGGCTGGAATCGCCACGTTATTGTTTGATCTTTTGACCGCGGATGAGGAGGAACTGGAAGCTTATACCGGGCATTTGCGTTTCAATATTCCTTTGCTCGCGGGCCGACTTGTCGCCGCGACTCGTTGGGTCGCCCGGCAGGAATCCACCCGTGACTTGAACCTCGGTTATTTCGGTTCCAGCACGGGAGCGGCGGCGGCGCTGGTGGCAGCCGCCGAGTTGGATGGGCAGATCAATTCGGTGGTTTCGCGCGGCGGGCGCCCCGATTTGGCCGGACCGGCATTGGAACGGGTGACTGCGGCCACGTTGTTGATCGTCGGGGGCAATGACACCCCGGTCATCCGATTAAACGAAGAGGCCTACGCCCGGATGCAATGCGAGAAAGCCCTGAGGCTGATTCCGGGTGCGACGCATTTGTTTGAAGAAGAGGGTGCCTTGGAGCGAGTGGCGCGACTCGCCTCGGAATGGTTTGTCGCGCATTTCCAACCCGTGGCCCAACATCGACCATGAGTGTCACCGCGCAATTTCAAGACCGTTATGAGGCGGGCCGGTTGCTGGCCTCGAAATTGGGGCATCATGCCGGCGATCCGTCGGTGGTTGTCCTGGGCTTGCCGCATGGTGGTGTGCCGGTGGCGTATGAGGTCGCCAAAGCCTTGAACGCGCCCTTGGATGTTTTTCTCGTCCACAAGTTGGGTGTGCCGGGTTACGATGAACTGGCCATGGGCGCGATCGCCTCCGGGGGAGTCAGGGTGTTCAATCACGAGGTGATTCACCGCCTCGGGTTATCTGGAAGCATCATTGAAGCGATCGCGCAGGAACGGCAAAAGGAATTACAGCAGCGTGAGGCAGTTTACCGGGATGGGCGCGAGCCACTGGCGGTTGAAAACCGTACGATTTTGCTGGTGGACGATGGGCTGGCCACCGGTTCGAGCATGAATGCGGCGATCCGGGCTTTGCGGCAGCGGCGACCCAAGGCCATCAGCGTGGCGGTGCCGATTGGTGCGGCCGATACCTGCGATCAACTTAGGAATGAGGCCGATGAGGTGGTGTGCGTGATGACGCCGGAGCCGTTTTATTCCATCGGCGTCTGGTATTCGGATTTCATGCAGGTTCCGGACGAGGAGATCAGCCGACTTTTGAGGCAGGCCGCGGACGATCGACGGGTCAGGGAGGAGCGGGAGAAGAGCGATCGCCTCTCCATCCAGGAAGACCTTATGGCGTGAGTTCGGAGCCAGGTGAATTAGGGCCGGGGCAACTCCCCATTCCAATCGCCCCATAAGCTGTCAGGATGCTACGTTATGCAGACTACTCGGAACACCATGAGGGTTATTCGTGATAAAGCGACCGGCCGTTATTTTGTGAAGGGTGGCAGGTGGGTGGGATCGCCCGGTTCGGCCACAAAGTATAACAGCCTCGCCGAGATGGATACCGTCTGCCGACGGTCGGGGCTGACCGATGTGGAACTCATTTTGGAGACCGGCGAAGAGCGCACCAGCGGTGTGCTGACGAAGCGATGAAGTTTGTCAGCGACCTCCTTTCTTAAAGTTTCAGGTGCAGCAACGGACTTTTTTCAAATAGGCCAACACCCCATGGGCGGCGAACTTTTGACTGGGCTAGGGTTAATTCTCGGAATGATGTTGGCGCCTCGCGACAGCGGCGGCTTCCTGATTGAGGCGCGCCCGGTAAAGTGAAGCAATAATTTTGAAACCGATTTGGAGAAGGAGGATTTATGAAAGCAGTGGTATGGCATGGGGTGGGGGACATTCGACTCGATACGGTTCCCGAACCAAAAATCCAGGCACCGACGGATGCCATCGTGCGGCTGACAGCGAGCGCGATTTGCGGCACCGATCTGCACATGGTGCGGGGAACGCTCGGCGGGATGAAGCCGGGCACGATTTTGGGTCATGAGGGGGTGGGCGTGGTGGAGGAAGTGGGGCGGGATGTGCGCAATTTGAATGTGGGTGACCGCGTGGTGGCCTGTTCGACCATTGGCTGCGGGTTTTGCTCCTACTGCCGCGAGGGGTATTATGCGCAGTGCGACAAGGCCAACCCGAATGGTCCCGAGGCGGGCACGGCTTTCTTCGGCGGGCCGGCCAACACCGGGCCGTTCAATGGACTGCAGGCCGAGTTTGCGCGGATACCTTTTGCGAACGTAGGCCTGGTCAAGCTGCCGGAAGAGGTGAGCGACGACCAGGCGATCCTGATCTCGGACATTTTTCCGACCGGATTTTTCGGAGCGGACCTCGCGGAGATCCACCCGGGCAACACGGTGGCAATCTTCGGTTGCGGGCCGGTAGGGCAATTTACGATTGCAAGCGCCAAGATGCTTGGGGCAGGCCGCATTTTCGCCATTGATACCGTGCCTTCGCGGTTGGACATGGCGCGGGCACAAGGGGCGGAAGTAATCGATTTCAATGCCGAGGATCCGGCCGAGGCGTTGAAGCGACTCACGGGCGGGATCGGACCCGACCGGGTCATCGATGCAGTGGGCGTGGATGCGGAGCCACCGCAACGCGGCCCGGCGCTCAAGGAATACGACCAGCATAAGGAGGAGTTCCAACGGGAACTGCAACAGGTGGCACCCGAGACGCATCCACAGGGCAAGCTCTGGCAGCCCGGCAAGGCACCGTCGCAAGTGTTGATGTGGGCGGTGGAGTGCCTCGCAAAAGCCGGGACCCTGTCCATCATCGGGGTGTATCCGCCGGCGGCGCAATCTTTCCCCATCGGCAAGGCGATGAACAAAAACCTGACCATCAACATGGGTAATTGTAATCATCGCCGTTACGTTCCCAAACTGGTGGACCTGGTGCGCATGGGCCAGTTCGATCCCCAAACGATTTTGACCCAGCAGGAGCCGCTTACCGATGCCATTGAGGCGTTCAAGGCTTTTGACCAGCGGCAGAAGGGCTGGATCAAAGTGGAACTGAAACTGGCCGCGTGAATCCGCCTGTCCAGGGCGGGCGCGGGCCAAGCAAACGGACGAAGAGACAACTACTATGAGTTATATTGAACAAATGTTTGAAACCCATCCCCGAAAACTGGCCCAGGATGATGCCTTGTGGATTGAGAGCATCACCGCTACGTGGTCGTGTGCTGAAAGCTGTGCCGGGTGCGCCGATGCATGTGTGGGCGAGGACCACGTGGAGACGCTGCGTCGCTGCATCCGGATGTGCCAGGATTGCGCGGATGTTTGCGAGGCGACGGCCAAACTGCTCACCCGGCAGACCGAGAGTGATTCCAATTTGATCGAAGGGCAACTGCAGGCGTGCATCGTGGCCTGCCAGGTTTGCGGGGCCGAGTGTGAGCGGCACAGCTCCGAGCTGGCCCATTGTGAAGTGTGTTCCATCGCCTGCCATCGGTGTGAGAAAGCCTGTCAGGAGTTGAGTTCGAGATTGTGAGTGTTCGAATTCGGGGGAAGTCATTGCCGGTCCGCCCCGGACGAGGTCGGAACGCCCCGCCAGCAGGGATGCGCATTTGAAAAGCGTGGGAACCCGGAATACGTTGGGATGCGCAGCAGGCTCGCGCTGAACTGCTCGCGGACCGATATGTTTAACCTGGAGTCTCGCTTTTGAAGGCAGGAGGGCAGTGGCTTTGAGAACCCGCCGATCCTCATCTTCGGGAACCACAATTTTGCTGGCGGTGGTGATCGTGGTTGCCGTGCTCCATTTTGCGCGCGAGATTTTCATTCCGTTCGCCCTCGCTGTACTATTCAGCTTTCTGCTTGCGCCGCTGGTGAACCGGTTGCGGCACTGGCGTCTGCCCCGGGTGCCGGCGGTTTTGATTGTGGTGTTGCTCGCCTTTGCGGTGGTCGGTTCCATCGGCGGCTTCATGGTTTCGCAGATGGCCGATCTGGCCCGCAAGTTACCGCAATACGAGCAGAACGTCCGGCATAAGGTTGAGTCCCTGACAGCGGGGGACGGGGGAATCCTTGGCCGGGTCGAGCGAACCCTCCAGTCCTTGCACCGGGACCTGACGTCGTCAGCGTCATCGCCCACTCAAACTCAACCGGCCCGGACGGAGGGCGCGTCGCCACCCGTGCCGGTGGAAATGCAGGCGTCAGCATTCTCGCCCATGCACGTTGTGCGCACCGTGCTGGGATCGATCCTGGGGATCCTGGTCACGGGTTTCGTGGTGGTTGTTTTCGTGATTTTCATGCTGGTGGAGCGCGAGGATTTACGCGACCGCATCATCCGGCTTGCCGGCACGGGGAAATTGAATGTCACGACGCAATTGCTTGATGATGCCAGCCAACGCGTCAGCCGTTATCTGCTGATGCAGTTGATCGTGAATATCAGCTATGGCATTCCCATCGGCCTGGGGTTGTTTTTCATCGGCGTGCCTAATCCGCTCTTATGGGGACTGCTGGCCGCTTTGCTCCGTTACATTCCTTACGCCGGCACCTGGATTGCCGCCTCGATGCCCTTCGCCCTGGCAATGGCGGTGGACCCCGGTTGGACCAAACCCCTCATGGTTGCCGGACTGTGGACCGTGGTGGAGATGATTGTCGCCAATGTGGTCGAGCCTTGGGTTTATGGCGCTTCAGCGGGAATCACGCCGCTGTCGGTGCTGGTGGCCGCCGTATTTTGGACGTGGG
>JAQGOT010000253.1 GCA_028293465.1 Pedosphaera sp.
CTTAAACAGGTGCCGCCGGGCGGCGAGAGTTCGTTCCTCAGTGACTTGTCAAATCGCTGGCTGCCGGGCATCGGCCCCAAGGCGGCGTGCAAATTAAATGCTGCCGGCCTGGCGCGCATCGGACACATTGCCGCCACCCCTTTGGAACTGCTGCAAATTCTCATGGGCAACACCGCCCAGGCGTTGAAGGATTTTTCCAACGGCATCGACGACCGGCCCCTCACGCCGGCGAGCGCGCCGGCCAAGTCCTACGGTCACCAGGAAACCTTCGCCGCCGACCAGACCGACGAGGAATTCATCGCAGCGGTTTTAAAGCGCATGGCGGACAGTCTCATGGCCGATGTGCGCGCGGACGCCAAAAGCATCCGCACGCTGACGGTCAAAGTCCGTTACAACGACATGGCGGAAGATCAGGCGGGCGAGAGCCTGTTGGAGCCCACCGATCTCGAAACGGACATTTACGGACGCATCCGGGTGTTGCTCAAGCAAGCCTGGCGGCGGCGCGTGAGCCTGCGCATGGTTTCACTCCGGCTCTCCAATATTTACGAGGCGCTGTTCCGCATTGAGCTGGCCTTGGAACGCTCGGCGCAACAGCATGAGGCACGCCGGCGATTGGCCGGCGCCGTGGACGAACTGCGGCAAACCCGCGGCAAATACGTCATCTTGCGCGGCCACGATCTCCAACTCCGGGAAATGAGTTCGCCCAAAGTTCCAGCCATCGCCGCGCCAACACTCAAAAGGCGCATTTCGCCGAGCACCACCCGACGTCACTACCTGCCGCTGAACGTCCACAGCTACTATTCATTCCTCAATTCCACCCTCTCCACCGAAGCCCTCGTCCAATGGGCCGTGCGCCATGACCTTCCCGCGATAGCGTTGACCGATGACAACAATTTGCACGGGGCTGTGGAGTTTGTGTTGGCCGCCCGCAAAGCCAGCATCAAACCCATTCTCGGCGCGCGCATCCGCGTGGGCGGCATCCCTGCCCTGCTCTACGTGGAGACGTCACAGGGCTACCGCAATCTGTGCCAACTTCTTTCCGTACGAACCGAACTCACGACTAAAGCATTGGGCGGCCTGACCGACGGCCTCCTAGCGGTAAGCTGTAACCAACTTCTCGCGCCACTTTTCCCCGGACGATTTTACTTCGCCGTCAATTCTTCGGATGCCCTGCGACGCGCTCCCGCGGAGTGGCCCTGTGTTGCCGCGCTGCCCGGCCGTTATGCCGTTCCGGCCGACCGCTGGAAATTCAACATCGTGCAATCCATCCGCACGCTGACTCTCTTAAAGCAGGAGCATCCGGATAAAATTCTTCACGGCCAGCTTCACCTCCGCTCACCTGCCGAAATGCAATCTCTCTTTGGCGAACATCCCAAGCTCCTGGCGCATACGCTTGAAATCGCGGAACGCTGCTCCTTCGACTTTCCTTTCGGCAAGCCGCAGTTCCCCGCCTTCACCAAAACCGACGGCTCCACGCCCGCGGCTTTTCTGCGAAAATTGGTGCTGGATGGTTTGCGATGGCGCTACCGGGAGCAAGCTGCGAAATTTCGCGCTCAAATTGAGGAGGAGCTCAACATCATCGCCGAGGTCGGTTACGAGGAATATTTCCTCGTGGTCTGGGACATTTTGCAGGAATGTCGCCGCGCGGGCATTGACTGGATCACCCGCGGCAGCGCCGCCGACTCCCTCGTCTGCTACTGCCTCGGCATCAGCAGTGTTTGCCCGATCCGTTTCAATCTCTACTTTCGCCGCTTCCTGAACAAAGACCGCATGGCGCTCAACAAATTGCCGGATATCGACATTGATTTCCCCCATGACCGGAAGGACGACGTCATTGATTTAATTTTCAAGAAATTTGGTCCCGAACAAACCGCCATTGTGGGCGGCTTTTCCACGTATCAAGCCCGCGGCGCGGTGGCTGATGTGGCGAAGGTCTTGGGAGTCTCGGAATTCCAAATCCGCCGGTTCACGGAACACTTCCCGCATTCAGCCACCGGCGGCCTGATGGCAGCCCTCAAGGAACGGCAGGAATGTCGCGACCTGCCGTTGGCGGAGGAACCTTATAAAACCGCGATCGAGATGGCCGAGTTTCTGGATGGCTTCCCGCGCTATCCCAAAATGCATCCGTGCGGAATCGTCCTCTCACGCCAGCCGATGCACGAACTCACCCCCACCTTCATTGCCAACAAGGGTTACCCCACCACGCATTACGACATGGATGCTGTGGAGGTCATCGGGCTGATCAAAATCGACATCCTCGCGCAAGGCGGCCTGGCGGTGATGCGGGATGTGGAGCAATTACTTAATTCGCGCGGCATCAAAATTGACCTCGCCGGACTGGAGCCATGGGAGGATCCGCAGGTGTGGGAAATGATCGCCGGCGGCGGCGCGCGCGCGGTGCATCACATTGAAAGCCCGGCGATGATCGGGTTGTGTCGCATGTGCAACGTGCGGGAAATTGACGGCCTGGTGGCCATCGTGAGCGTGATCCGCCCGGGGGCCGCCAACGAACAAAAAAAGTTGCGCTTCACGCGCCGTTATCAAGGCCTAGAGCCGGTCACCTTCCCTCACCCTTCCCTGGAATCATGCCTTGAGAGCACCTTCGGCCTCGTGGTTTACGAGGAACATATTCTTCAGATTTGCGAGGCGTTTGCCGGATTGCCACCCGGCCGCGCCGATGTCCTGCGCCGGGCTCTGGCCAAGGAAAAGCGGGAGGTCATCGAGGAAATCCGCCGGGAGTTTGTGGCTTCAGCCAGGGCGCGGGGCCATGCCGAGGAGAACATCGAGGAAGTCTGGGGCTTGGCGAGCGGTTTTGCCGGTTACGCTTTTTGCAAGGCGCACAGCACCGCGTATGGCGTAGAGGCGTATCAATCAGCGTGGCTCAAAAAATATCACCCGGTCGAATTCATGGCCGGAGTGCTTTCCAACGGCAAAGGTTTTTATCATCCCCTCGTCTATGTGTTGGAATGCCATCGGCTGGAGATCAATTTCCTGCCGCCTTCCCTCAACCAACCCGGCCCCCTGTTCATGCCCGACGGTCAATCAATCCGTGTGCCGATCCGTTACCTTAAAGGGCTCACCGAACGAACCAATCAACAAATTTTAAAAGCGCATCGTGAAGCACCCTTCCAATCCTTGGGCGACTTCTATCGTCGGGTCGCGCCTTCGGCCGAGGAAATGGAAGCCCTTCTGCGCGTCGGTGCCTTCGATGCCTTTGGCCAGACCCGCACGGCGCAATTTTGGGAATACCAATTCCTTCAACGAGCCTTTGGCTCCGCGCTCAATTCACAACAAGGCTGGCTGCCCCCCGCGCCGGGCATGGAACGGTTGCCGGAAGTCCCGCTGGTGGAACCCACCCGGCGCGAATGCTTGGAATGGGAAAACGAATTGCTGGGCTTTCCCGTGAGCGGCCATCCGCTGGAGCTTCACAATCACATTGCTTGGGACACTTACTGCCCCGTCGACCGCCTGGGGGAGCACATCGGCGAGGAAGTGGTCCTGTGCGGGCTAGTGATTGAACAACGCATCCATAACCAAGTGACTGGGGAATTGATGAAATTTCTGACCCTGGCCGACTGGACCGGCATGGTGGAAACCGAATTGTTCGCCAAAACCTATCGCAGCTATGGTCTGGCCACCATCCGCTATCCCGTCCTGGAAATCACCGCCACCGTCGAACCTTTCGAAAACAACCGGGGCTACTCCCTGCGCGTCCACCGGGCCGGAAAACCCAGGGGCGAAACCGACGAAACCGACGAAACCGTGACCCAACAAAACTTTGGCGTTAAACCAGCGAATCGGTTAACTTAAAACGGCTTCGAGTTCCCGGCGGTTTTAAATTTATTATGCATAACGTACCTTCGGTTGAATTGACGCGCGATTGTGAAGCCGTCCAGATTCCCAGCGGCACAGCGGTTACGCTCCCCGCCGGCACGCCCGTGGACATCACCCAGACCCTCGGCGGCACCT
>JAQGOT010000259.1 GCA_028293465.1 Pedosphaera sp.
TGCTGCCGGATCTGAAGATGCCGGCGATCAGCAAATTTATTGACGGGTCCGGCTTGGTGGTGGCGGGCAAGTTGTTTCCGTTTTGTTTCATCACGATTGCGTGCGGGGCGATTTCGGGATTTCACACATTGATTGCGAGCGGGACGACCCCGAAGATGATGACGCGCGAGAGTTACACGCGGTCGATTGGTTACGGGGCGATGTGTTTGGAATCGCTGGTGGCGATCATGGCCTTGATTGCGGCGTGCACGCTCGATCCGGGAGTTTACCTGAGCATGAATGTGAAGGGAGCGGGCGCGGATGCGGCGGCGGTGGCCACGGATACAATCGCGAAGGTGCAGGCGGCGGGGTTTACCGTGTCGGCGGAGGAAATGCAGCGGCTCGCGGAGGAGGTGCAGGAGAAGACTTTGTTCGGGCGGACCGGCGGGGCGGCAACGCTGGCGGTGGGGATGGCGCAGATTTTCTCGAAAGTGACGCAGGGACGCTGGCTGGGCATCTGGTATCATTTCGCGATCATGTTCGAGGCGTTGTTCATCCTGACCACGCTGGACGCGGGGACGCGGGTGGGGCGGTATCTCGTGCAGGATTTGCTGGGGAATGTGTGGAAGCCGCTGGGGGACACGAAGGGTGTGTTGGCGAATCTATTGGCGAGCGTACTGGTGGTGGCGGGTTGGGGATACTTTTTGATCCAAGGTGTGCGGGATCCGTTGGGGGGTATCAATTCACTCTGGCCGTTGTTCGGAATTGCGAATCAGTTGTTGGCGGGCATCGGATTGTGCCTGGCGACGACGATCCTTCTCAAAATGAACTTGAAGCCGGAGTCCACCGGGGTCCGGGCGCGCCCGGTTTTTGCACTGGTAACGCTGTTGCCGTTAGTGTGGTTGTTGTCGGTGACGATGACGGCGGGATGGCAAAAGATTTTTCACGAGGACCCGAGGATCGGGTTTTTGTCCGCGGCGAAAGGTTTGGAGTCAAAGTTGCCCACGCTGGAACAGGCGGTGACGGCGGCCAAGGCGGCGGGCGAGGCCAAGCTGATCGAAACGGCGGAGCAGGCGGTGCATACCAACCGGGTGTTGCATTTCAACAACATGCTGGACGCGTTCGTGGCGGGCTTTTTCCTGGTGATGGTGGTGGGGGTGGTGCTGCTGAGTGTGCGGGAATGGATTTTGTTGCTCGCGCGAAAGCGGTTGGCGACGCTGCGCGAATCGGAACCCGTATGGCTGCCAGATTATGCGGTGGCGGAGTCGAGCCCACTCCGGGCGATGAGCCTGATCGCGCTGGGGCTGGCGCTGGCGAAGGAGTTGTCGGGCGAGGCGCATTTGGAACGGGCGCAGGAACTGGCGGCAAAATGCAATTGCGCGGCGGAGCGGGGCAGCGTGAACCTGCTTGGCGAAAAGAAGGAGGCCTGCCGCAAGACGCCGGAGCAACTCTATGTCGAGATGACGGAGAAGCGGTTTGATGGGGTGAACCGGTGTTGTTGATCCAAAGACGCGAATTTTGAGCTCAGAACAAAAAATCGGTTTGTACGGCGGGTCGTTTGATCCGGTGCATCTGGGGCACCTGCTCGTGGCGCAGGCGGCGCTGGAGGAAGTTGGACTGGAGCGGTTATTCCTCGTTCCGGCGGCGCAATCGCCGTTCAAGCCGGGCACAACCTCGACGCCGGCGGCTGAACGGTTGCGGTTGCTGCGGCTGGCGCTCGCAGGGCAGACGCGATGCGAAATTGACGAGCAGGAGATCAAGCGGGGCGGGGTTTCCTACACCATTGATACGGTGCGGGATTATGTTCGGCGATTTCCGCAGGCGAAATTGTTTTACCTGATCGGGGCGGACCATGTGCCATCGCTGGCCAAATGGCGCGAAGGGGAGGAATTGGCGCGGGCGGTGGAGTTTGTGGCCCTACCGCGACCGGGCCAGCCGGAGGCGCCGTTCGCACCGCCGTTCCGGGGTCGGACGTTGAAGGGGTTTCCATTGGGAGTGTCCGCCTCCGAAATTCGGGCGCGGGTGAAGGCGGGTTTACCCATTGAGCATCTGGTGGTGCCGGCGGTGGCGGAGGCGATCCGTAATTATCACCTTTATCTTTAAAGCCGCTTGGGGCATGGTTTCGGCAGATGGATTCGAAAAAATTGGCATTACTATGCCGGGAACTGGCAGATAACAAGAAGGCGGAGAACATTATTGTCCTGGATGTGAGGGAAGTTTCCTCCGTGACGGATTATTTTGTGGTGGCGTCGGGCAGCAGCGAGCCGCATTTGCGCGCGATCACCAACGAGATCACCGACCGGTTGCGGGATGAGCATCAGGTTCGACCACGGGCGGTGGACGGGACGTTGCAGACGGCCTGGGTGGTGCTGGATTTTTTTGATGTCATTGTGCACGTGATGCGGGCCGACGTGCGGGAGCGCTACAACCTGGAAGGACTTTGGGGTGATGCGCCGCAGATCTCGTTGACGGGCGAGGTGACGCCCACGAAGCCAAAACGAAAGTCCCGCGCCAAGAAAAGCGCCACCAAGAGGACGAAGCCGGTTGATTGAAATTTCGGAAAGCCAGAACGCAGGATGCGCCGCTGCTCGCGCAGTTGAATCAGCAGCTCATCCGGGATGAAGGACATGCCAATGCGGCAACCGTGTCCGAGTTGACGGAGCGGATGCGGCAATGGCTGGTGGCGAGCTACGCCGGGATCATCTTTGAGGATGAGCGCGGGGTGATTGC
>JAQGOT010000729.1 GCA_028293465.1 Pedosphaera sp.
TGGCCCTAAATAACGCACCCGATCTCACCCAGCGCCCGCCCCGCAGTCCCCACGTCAGCCTCGGCGGTTACGTAAGCCTCCCGCGCATGCTCGACAAGGGCCGCGCGACCATCAATGGTAAAAATGGCGAGTATCATTATAACTGCCCGCTCGACCAGCATTTCGTGAAATTTGCCGGTATTGATCCCGCCGCGCTCAAGAAACAGCTCGCCGCGGGAAAAGGCGACGGCGAAATCCTTGAATGGATCGAGAAGACCTCCAAGACCAAACCCGCTGCCTTTGAAATCAAGGCTTGGTCGAACTTCGTGGCTGCCCGCGTGCCGATGGACATCGAGTCACGCGCCTATGTCAACGAACTCCAGAGCAAGGTGGCCCCGAAGCGTGAAGATGTTGCCACCTGGTTTGATTTGCTCGACGTCGATGACTATGTGACTTTCGGCGGCAAGGCGTAAGTCTTGCTTCCGGCTTCGAAACCACAAGTGTTCAGGAATGTGAGGGAGACTCCCTCACATTCCTGCGGTTCGCTTCTATAAACCAAAGACGGCGCAAGCTCGTTTCAAATCGTGTAAGGGCACAAAAAACCCCAAGGTTGCCCTTGGGGAAATTCTTGCGCTGCGGCAGGCTGAACGACCGGTGCGGCAGCCAAGCCTACGCCGTCTTATAAGCGCTGATGGTATCGAGGCGATAACGCTTGCGGGCCCCGTCCATCTCAATTTCCAGTTCTTCGCCCGCCTGGTGATTCAGCAGGAACTGCGCAACCGGCGTGAGATAGCTGATGACACCTTTTTCCGGATCGGAATCCCAGGCGCCGAGAACGGTAAAGTGCTCGACTTGGTTGGTGTTCAACTCGGTGACTTGAACGATCGTGCCGATGTTGACCGTGTCGGTTTTGACATTGGCGAAATCCGTCCCGCGGGCGCGGACCAGTTGAGCTTCCAGTTCGCCTTTGCGGCGCATCAGGAGCTTTTGCATCTCCTTGGCCGCTTTGTATTCGTGGTTTTCGCGCAAATCGCCGTAGCTGCGGGCGATGGCGATTTCCTTCGAATTGGCGGGAATTTTCTTCTGCACCAGTTCGTTATACTCGTCCCGGCGGCGTTCCAGACTTTCCCAGGAAACGACCAAGTTGGCTTCCTGTTTGGTCTGTTCGCCGGAGATCAGGGACTGAATGGCCGGGTAACTCTTCACGATGCGCGCGAGGAGCGAGCGCTTGTCCATGTCATCAAAACAAGGGGAGAGTTGCAGGGCGCGGGTCAAATCCTTGATGACCTCCAAATCCGCAGTGCCGATCAGTTCGACGAGCAATTGCTGGTCATCGAGAATGAAGTCGCGCAGGCGATTGGAGCGTCGTTCGTTGAATTGATCGCGTTCCATGGCGCTGAGCATGGCGCGGAACACTTCCGGCCCGAGAATGTCGGCGAACGTGTCGGAGCGTTCCTTGGCCAGCCAGAGCAACAACTCGCTGCTGGCCGTGTGCTGGCTGACGAGGCGGGCCAGGGTTTCCTTGAGCAGATCGATTTTGCCTTCCTGGATGAGCAATTGGGCGCATTCGCGGCAAAGCTTGGCGGGCACCACGTTGAGCGTGGCGCGGACGATCTCAATCCAGCGTTCCGGGTTGGCTTGCTTGAATGATTCCAAGGTGCGGCGATGCTTGATCGCGGGCATCTGTTCGAGCAGCACACCGAGCTTGCCCTCTTGCGACCAGATGGTTCCAGGAGTCAATTCGCCTGCGGTCACCGGAGCCCCCGTGGCTTCACGGATCTCATCCCGGATAAAAATAGCTTCCAGCGCAACGGCAGGCTGGGTGCGTTGATGGGTCCCGATCTCGGCGTTCAGGGCGGCGATGACTTCCGTGCCGGCGGCTTGTTTGTCGGTGAGATCGGCGGCGTTCTTCAGCACCTCAGTGGCGACAATAATGCGCGCCTTCAACCCCTTGGCGGCGCGAAACTCAGCCAGCAAGCGGTCTTGGAGGACAACTTCCTTGACTTGATAAACCAAGGGTTCAGTCTTCTTCAGCGGGACTTGGAAATGGCCGTCTTTTTTGAGCTCCTTCTTGGCGGCTTCCCACCATTTTTTCCAATCATCCTTGATGACGTCCGGCACCAGCACCGCCTGGATTTGGTCCACGGTGGCCCTGCCGCCATAGCTCTTGAGGACGAGCTTGATCAATTCAAGGTGATGCAATGCGGCCATCTGGCGGAGGCCTTCAAGGTCGGAAGCCTTGCGCGCGAGAATGTGGTCTTTGGGAATGGGTTTGAGCGATTCAGCGGCGAAGGCCAAATCCATGGTGTGGCTTGCCTTGGATGGAAAATCGATGGTGAAGCGGGCGAACACGGTGTCCACGGTCGTGATTTTCCCAAAACCCCAACTGCGATGCATGCAGTAACCACTGGTGGTCAGTTGGACCAACGGATCAACTAGATGCCGCTCCAACTTGCCGGCTGCCACCAATTTTTCAAACTCTTCTTTCATAAAGGTATCTTATTTCTCGCGTCCCAGTTAGACAATGTCATTATTAAAAGTCGTGAGCGTCCAAAAACCAAGACAAATTGCCGCGCGTATCCTGAAGGAGCGCTTGCTGGAAGGCAAATATACCGAAAACCTGCTCGAAAGCGAGCTCGCGCGACATCCATTGTCGGCCGTGGATCGCGGACTTTGCCAGGAGTTGGTCTATGGCGTGGCCCGCTGGCAGGCCGCGTTGGATTGGTTGATCGACCGGAAGACGGGCGGGCGCACGCAGAAGCCTTTGTTGCGGATTCTCTTGCAACTGGGGCTCTACCAGATGTTTTGGCTCGACCGCATCCCCAATCACGCCGTCGTGAACGAGACGGTGGAGTTGGCTAAGCAATCGGGGTTGGGGCCGCAGGCCGGGTTTGTGAATGCCGTTTTGCGCGCTTATACGCGGGAACGGGCTGAAACGGATCAATTGGTGGCGGAGTTAAGAATCAACGAACCCGCCTTAGGTCTTTCCCATCCGGAGTGGCTGTACCAGCGCTGGCTGGCGCGTTGGGGGGCGGAAAGCACGGTGCGACTGATGGCGTGGAATAATGCGCCTCCGCCGACCTACGCGCGGGTCAACTCGTTGAAGACCGATCCGGCCAAGCTGGCGGCGCAGTGGGAGGGCGAAGGCGTGAAAGCCAGTCCCTGCCATTGGGATTGGGCGCCGGAGGGCTTGGTGTTCCAGCTTGTGTCCCATCCGCCGCTGGCGGGTTTGCGGAGTTTTCAGGAAGGACTCTTTTACATCCAAGACCCCAGCACCTTGCTGGCCGTGCACGAGTTGGACCCGAAACCAGGCGAAACGGTGCTGGATTTGTGCGCTGCTCCCGGCGGCAAAACCACGCTCATCGCGCAACGGATGCAGAATCAGGGCCGAATCATCGCGCAAGATATCCAGCCCGAGCGGTTGGACCTTGTCCGGGAGAATTGTCAACGCTTGGGGGTCAACTGTGTGGAACTGGAAGCTATTCCCGCAAATTCGCAGCTCGACGCTCAAATTGCGCAGTCCGACCGCGTTCTGGTCGATGCACCTTGCTCGAACACCGGGGTGATGCGGCGGCGCGTAGATTTGCGCTGGCGGATCCGGCCCGAGGAAATCGAGCGCCTGCGAACGACGCAATTGGAGTTGTTGCGACACGCAGCCGCGCATCTGAAACCGGGCGGCACGCTGGTTTACAGCACTTGCAGCCTGGAGCCCGAGGAAAACGAAGCGGTGGTGAACGATTTTCTAAGCGCCCAAGCCGGCTTCACGCTGGCGAGCCAGCGTCAATTGCTACCGTTCGCCGACGGAGTGGACGGCGCTTTCGTGGCGCGGCTGACCCGGTCTTGAGCCGACTTAGGCCTCGTACAAAAATAAGCTGATACGAGATGCGCTGGCATCCGGGTGCCAGCCAAGGCGCGACGAGGGAGCATATCCAAGGTGATCTGCGACCGAGGAGCAACGCCGGCTGGCGCCCGGGGGACCAGCAGATCGGGTCAGGTTATTTCTGTACGAGGCCTTAGGCCCTTTACATCCCCATGATCTGGTAACCGCAGTCCACGTAGAGCACCTGGCCGGTGATGGCGGCGGCGCCGTCGCTGGCCAGAAACGTGCCGGTGGCGCCCAGTTCATCGGGCAACACATTGCGTTTGAGGGGCGAATGGGCTTCGTAATGCTTCAGCATATCCATGAAACCAGCAATGCCGCGGGCGGCGAGCGTGTTGACGGGGCCGGCGCTGATGCAGTTCACCCGGACCTTCTTGGGACCCATGTCGTAAGCGAGGTAACGCGTGCTGGCTTCCAGAGCGGCTTTGGCCACGCCCATGACATTGTAATGCGGCACCACCTTTTCCGAGCCGTAATAAGTCATGGCAACGATGCTGCCGCCCTCGGTCATCAGCGGCGCGGCTCCCCGGGCCAGCGCGATCAGGGAATAAGCGCTGATATCATGCGCCATGCGGAACGCTTCACGGCTGGTGTTAAGGAATTCGCCTTCCAAAGCCTCCTTGGGCGCAAACGCGACCGAGTGAAGCATGAGATGGAGCTTGCCGAACTTCTGGCCGACCTCGGCGAACACGCGGGCAATGTCCTCGTCCTTGGTGACATCGCAAGGCATCAGCAGGGTGTCCGGGCCGAAGGTGCTGGCGAGTTCCTCGACGTTTTCCTTGAGCCGTTCGCCTTGATACGTGAAGGCGAGCCGGGCCCCGGCTTTGTGCCAGGCTTGCGCGATGGCCCAGGCGATGGAGCGTTTGTTTGCGACGCCAAAAACGATTCCGATTTTACCAGCTAGTAATGACATAATTAAGGGTGAACGGCTGAACTGTTCCCTGCTAGGAGTAGGCAAATTCGGCTTGGGTGGCAAGGCGGAAAGGCGGCTGGCTTCAGGGCTGGCCTCTGCGTTTAATCAGCAGAAAAGGGATCAGTCCCAAAAGCAGCGCGCTGCTGATGGCCCAGGTGCCGGCGTTGGGTTGGGTGGGGAGCAGGTAAAGCGCGGTCACGCCGACGGTTGGGCCGGTGAATACGCCCATGCCGATGGCCGCCTCGTGAATGCCGCCGCGCTTGCCTTTGGATTCACCCACGTCCATGGAGTAGAAAAGCGAGGAATAATAAATCAACCCAACAGCCAGGCCAAAAACAACCTGTGCGGCGACGAGCATCCAAATCTGTGAGCTGAGCAGGATCGCGGTGAAACTCGCGGCCAGCGCAATGAACGACCCGAGCAGCCAGCTAAAACGGTAATGCCAGCCGGGCCAGAGCCAGAACCAGATAAACGCGCCGAATCGCACCCAAAACCAGACGGAACAGACGAACCCCGCGTTGGCATGGCTGAGCCCGAGATTGGCCGAGAGCTTGGGAATGACGGGCAGAATTCCATTGATGGCAATGTAGGCAAATGGGTTGGCCAGCCAGGCCAGGTACAGGAAAGTCCTCGCCCTGGCCGTCGTCGGCGGATGCAGCGGTGGGACAATCCCGCCGACCGCCTCCGCTGCCGGCTCGGTGGCGTCAGCTTTCGGGAGGCGGGCCATGATGATGAGTTGGACCAGATGCAAACCGGCGGGCAGCCAGAAGAGCGTCTCGCCGCCGAAGGTCTCCAGCAAGGCTCCCCCCGTCAGGTAAGCCACGGCGGCGCCGGCCGCCCAGACCATATTATAAATCCCCGCGGTACGGGACATCCGGGCGGGCGTCTCGTGGTGGCTCAACGCCGCCTGCAACGTCGGCCACGTAAAACACATGCTGATGGTCCAGAGGATGAGCACCGCAAACTGCGCGATCATCGCCGGTTGCGAATAGCCAAACACCTTCGGTATCAGGCCGCCCAGAACCATCGCCACGCCCATGCCGGAGAACCCCAGCCGCAGGCAAAAAGCGTAACCATGTCGTTGCACGAAACGGCCCGCGTTCCAAGCGGAGAACATGTAAACAAAACCATGCAGCGCGGTGAGCATGAGATTATTCCGGTTGCCGAAGCCGAAATGGTCCCGCATGTAAAAGAACAGATAGTTGAAATAGTACGCGGCGGCCAGGCCGTTCAGCGCTTCCAAGGTGAAGTAACCGAATCTCAGCTTTTGTCGCGTGCTCCGCGGCGCGCCCGGTGCGGCACGTTCTGAAATTTGGGGATTTTCTGCGAGTTCCACCGCTTACGCTCCCACTTCTTCAAGGGCCTTCCGACAATACCATTTGACGGCATTGGACATGGGCGGTTGCAGGGTGTCGAGATCGGCGTCGGAACACCAGCGGATATCGTGATGTTCGGCTTCGGCCAACGCCAGGGAGCCGTTCTTCGGCCGCGCCCAGTAAATCATGCCAATGTGCTCGTGGGTCTCGTTGATGCGGTGGATGTCCAGAAAACGGGGGGCGATCAACGCCCTCGTGCCGGGTTCGGTGGTGGGGGGGCGTTCCCCGATCAACTCGACCTCCAGGCCGCTTTCCTCGCGGGCTTCGCGGAGCGCCGCTATCTCCGGGTCTTCGTCCAATTCCACATGGCCGCCGAGCGGCAGCCATTTGTTCAGCTTGCGGTGATGGATTAAAAGGATTTTGCGGTCGCGAACGACAAAAATCGCGACGGTAAAATCAATTTTTTCATGGATATGCGCCATAAGCCACTGACTTTGGCGTCACTGGGGCGGGGCGTCAAACTTTTGGATGAAAAGTTTGCTGCGAAGGTAAAAATTAATAATTGTACAAGCCGCTGTCGTGGGTGTAACCGCCGCCCCCACCGCCACCGCTCGGGCCGTCCTCCCCTTCACCCATGAACTGGCCGAGGATGTCGCCCATGTCAGCCTCAATTTTTTCCGGGTCTTCGCCGGCTTCGAGGCGTTTGATCGCGATG
>JAQGOT010000734.1 GCA_028293465.1 Pedosphaera sp.
AAGGAGGCCGCCAGCCTCAACTTCGCCCTTAATGTTTATCAGTCCTATAATTGTGACAGTCTGCTCGCCGCGGTCGGCAAAACACCCTCCACAACGGCCACAACAGCCTGTTGCGCCGAACCAGGAACGCCACCCGCTCGGTGGCATCGTCACCATACTATTGACCGGCCGCTTTTTGGCGGGCAGTGGTTTTTTTGACGCGATAAGGGCTGCCCTTCTCCTTGAGGTGGAAGCCGATTTCCTTGCGAGGTGGATCAGGCGGTGGGGCAAGCAGCGGGAGGAGTTTCTGGTAGATGTCCCGCAGCGCGGCGTCATGGGTGAGCAGCGTTTTGTCGATCTCCGCCAGGCGTTTGAGGATGGCGGCGTTGGTGGCCTGATCTTCGCGCATCCGGATGAACGCGCGGATCACATAAACACTCATGGCGACGGCGCGGGGACTGCTCAGCACCATGGCGGCCATCAGGGCGCCATGCTCGGTGAAGGCGCGGACTTGTTTTGGAAAACCTGAGCCGGCGCAAGGATATCACAGTTTGTGATATGCCCAGAATCTCTCCGCGGGCCAGCTCAAATGTGAAATCTGCGGGAAATCGGTCTTGGTTGCGTTTGATGGCCTGGTTCAAGGCCCGGGTTTCCACACCGTAGAGCCGCGCCAGGTCCGCGTCCGGGATGACGCGCTGGTCGCGCAGGGACAGGATCAACTGCGTGATGGACGTGTCAGGAGCGGCAGGCAACGGCGGTTGGATCTTCATTTTGGTTGGCTCGCCACGGCGTGGCGGTTGGCTGAATGGGTGGTCACACTTGGCGTTGTTGAGGCCATCATGCAAAATCTGCCGGTAAACTGCACGGAGAAAGTTGCGGCACACATCCCGGCATTCGAACTTCGAAATTCGTCATTGGCTATTTCCCCCGGTGGCCGTGCGCAAGCACAACAAATAACTTGCCACGCCACTCGATCCCGTAAAAAATCGCCCCAACATTCCTTTCCAACTTATTTATGAAACAAAAGCACCTCGCTCTCATCCTCCTGCTGGCGGCATTGCCCGGCCTCAATTTGTTCGCGGCCGACGCCAAAATGTTCAAACCGGAACCCGGTTACATCAGCCTGTTCAACGGCCACGACCTCACCGGCTGGGGTTACGTCACCAATAATTGCGACGGCAAAACCGATAGCAGCGACGGCCGTTACACCGCCAAGGACGGCCTCCTCGTCGTGAACCCGCACCAAGCTGAAAGGGGACCCCGGCTGCGCCAACTGAGCACCACCAAGCAATTTTCCGGAGATTTCATCCTCCGGCTGGAATTCCGCGCCGCCGTGAACGCCGACAGCGGGATATTCATCTGCGGACCGCAATTGCAATGCCGCGATTACCTCGTCGCCGGTCCGTACAAGGAGCTCAAGAAATACAAGCCGCAGGACTGGAACGAAATCGAAGTCGTGGTGAAAAACCACGTCGCCTACTGCACCTGTAACGGCGAGGTCCTGGAAGCCGCCCTCAAAATCCCCGAAACCGGTCCCATCGGACTGGAAGCCGACCGCGACCAGATGGAGTACCGCCACCTCCGGCTGAAAATGCTGCCCAAATAAATCCCCACTGCTGTGGACGAAGCCTTGGGTATGAACCGGATTGTTTGTTACCTTTCACTCCGGTTCATATCGTGAGCTCCCGTGAAATTGGCTGACCAGCCCCTCCGGACTCGGCCTTCTGCGTCATTCTGCATGGCCAGCGGGCAAGCTCCGTCCACCCCTCCCATCAGCCAAGCAGCCTTGCCTGGATCCGGTTCACTCCATTTCCCAACTTGGTTCCTTCCTTGGTTGTTCCATCTCCGACACTCCCCGTTGAACATGAATTCTGCCGTGGCCATGCGCCAGCGCCTTGAGATTTGGTTATTGGACCTTGGACCCTGGACCTTTCCCTTGGTTACTTCGTTGCTTGGTTGTAAAACCACTTCCCATCCCCGCATTCGAACTTCGCAATTCGTCATTTGAAATTCACCAGGTCCCGCGTGATGCTCGCAATATCCGGACACCCCGCCAGCGCCATGGCCAGATCGAACTCCGTGCGCAACAGTTCCAAGGCCAGCTCGACCCCCGGTTGACCACCCGCCGCCAATCCCCACAACACCGGCCGCCCGACCTGCACCGCCGATGCCCCCAAGGCGATCGCCTTCAGCACATCCAAGCCGCGTCGCACCCCGCCATCCAGCAACACCGGCACCCGCCCCGCCACCACCTGCGCCACCGCCGGCAGCACCTCAATCGTCGCCGGCGCGGAATCCATCTGCCGACCGCCATGATTGGAAACCAACACCGCCCGCGCCCCATGTTGAATCGCCCGCTCCGCATCGTCGGGACGACAGATCCCTTTGACAATCACCGGCAACTCACACAACCCGGCGAGCCAATCAATTTCCGTCCACGTCAACGACGCATCCAACATCCAGGTGAACGCCTGTCCCATGCCCGCTCCGTGCTGCCCGATGTATTCGCCGCGTTCATTGGCAGGAATCAGGTTGATCGCGCTCAAGCCCGGCGGCAGATGAAAGCCGTTCCGCACATCCCGCTCCCGCCGCCCCCACTCCGGCGTATCCACCGTCACCATCAACGCCGTGCAACCCGCCGCCCTCACCCGCGCGACCAGATCCCGCGTGAACCCGCGGTCTTTGTTGATATAAAGTTGGAACCAAACCGGCCCAGTCGCCGCCGCCGTGACCTCCTCCACCAGCGTGGTGGACAAACTGCTCAACGCCATGATTGTCCCCGCCGCGCCCGCCGCCCGCACCACCGCCAGTTCTCCGTCGGGATGCGCCAGCTTGTGAAACGCCGTCGGCGCGATCAACACCGGGAAGGAAAGCTTCTGTCCCAGGATCGTCGTCGCCGTGCTGCGCCGGCTCACATCCACCAGCACCCGGTAATGCACCCGGGTGCGATTAAACGCCTCGCAATTTTCCCGCAGCGTGATTTCATCCCACGCCCCGCTCGAAAAATAATCAAACGCCTGCTGCGGCAACCGCGCCTTCGCCAATTGCTCCAATTCAAATAAATTCAGCGCCTCGGACACGAATCAAGTAAGTGGCAAAAACCGCTTTCAGGCAAGCCTCAGGACGAGGGGCACCAATCCGCAGATCGATAGCCGTGTGGAGGCGAAAGTTTGGAGTTTCCCGCTAGCAACGCGGCAGCCAACGGCGCATTGCGAATATCCTGATGCGGCCCCGCCGGCGCGCCGACGCAACAACCAGACGGAACCTGGCGGCTGCAAGTCCTGCCCGCCGAACCAGCGAGGTTCTTCCGGTTCAAAGTCCCTTGAGGTTTCTCAATCGAATCTGGTCCGGTCTGGAGAACAATAGCTTTTCCCTCAAGCGAACCCCATCGTGAAATCTTGGCGATAAGCGCCCCACTGCATTCGAGCCGGTCAATAAATACACGCTCATCGATTCCCTGACTTTTTGTCGAAATGACTGCGGGTGTATTCAGCCAACCGTTCCTGCATCCCTTGATCAGCTTCCCAAAAGGCTTCGCTCAAACGGTCGAACAACTCAGCATTCTCGTCCATGTATTTCACCCGCTCTTCCCAGCTTGCTGGCGGAACAGTATTCGGGAACAAGGACAGCCCCAATCGCAAAAGCTCCGCGGCTTTGTCGCAGCCAATTATTGTGTAGGCCGCAGCCGCGGCTTCACCATTGAGCTCCTGCTCGAAAAAGTAGCGGAAACCACCGTTTCCTATGATTCCAGACGCGTGCCAGATCAAAAGGACGACGTTCTCCTCCTTCGTCAAAACCTCGGCACCTTGATCCTCCTGCTTATCGACTAATTTGCAGAAGAGTCCATTTATGAATTCAAAATCGTCATCTTTCATCAGTGGTTTGGGAATCGTTCAAAACGGATTTGGTCACCATGGTTACATCCGGCGGACGGGCACCCCGCGCCGCCCACCTCTTACCGCTCAAACCCACACAACGCCCACAACAAAATCGCCGAGGCCGTGCCGTCCATCGTCGGCTCGTTGGTCGAGTAATCCTTGATGTCGTCATGATAAACCGCCTGCTCATCCTGAAACGGAGTGAACGGGTCGGGCTCGGTGATGGAAACACCTTTCAAGCTTTTGAAAATGCGGTTGTAAACCGGGCCGTCCACCATTCCCCCGCGAACCGGCCGCTTGGTGAGCTTGGTGGTCTGCAAATGAACATCGTGCGGATAAATGCCGCCCACGGGAATGCCCGTGAACATGGAGGTGCCCCACGGATTGCGCCCCAGCAACCAGTCCCGTTGCTCGCTCAAGAAAGTGTGGTAACGCAAATCACCCGTCATCCGTTCGTAAAGCATGATTTGCGTGGCCAGCGCGGTGGTCAGGTTGTTCGAACACCAGATGAACGGCACGCCGATGCGATACGGATTCTTCCGCGCCATCCCCAGCGAGGCTTCGATGCCCTCGCGATA
>JAQGOT010000037.1 GCA_028293465.1 Pedosphaera sp.
AGTGCGCCCAATTGCCTTGGCACAAACGATATCATCATCGGGGCCACCGGTGCGTTGGAAACCACCTACGATATCAACAACCCGAATGCGAACCTCTTCCTGGCCGGGCGCATGAACCTTCATCAGAACGACACCTTCCGGAGCGTGTTTGTCAACGGTGTCCCGCTGGCGGTTGGAACTTACACCTTCGCCCAACTGTCAACGCAGTACACCAATAACTTCCCCACCAACTGGATCGGGCAATATGGGGCGTCCAGTGTCACCAACGGTTCGGGCAGCATCACGGTTCTGGTCCAACCGGTGCCGCAGATTGTGACCCAGCCGGTTCCGGTGGCGAAGTATCCCACCGAAACGGCCCAATTCACCGTCACGGCACAAGGGAATGTGCCACTCGTTTATCAATGGCGGAAAGGCGGGGTGAACCTGACGGATACCGGCAATATTTCCGGCTCGGCAACCACGAACCTGACCATCACCAACATCGTTTCCGGCAATGCTGGTACTTACGATGTCGTGGTGACCAACTCGGTCGGCAGCGTCACGAGCCTTGTGGCGTCACTGACCATCAAGCTCACGGGTGATGCCACCAACATCACCTTGAACCTGCAGCAGGCCCAGAACTTGGACTGGGACACGCTCGTGAACTGGGACGATGGCCAGGGTGGTCTCTCGGCCACGGAGTCTGCGCTCAAACTGCCGGGCAGCACCTATGAAGTGCTGGCGGGAGCAAGATTGCGCACTCCTTTCGCAGCCACGAATTCCACATTCCCTGGAAACGTGCTGACGATTAGTGGGAGTGGCGTTTGGGTGAATAACAATGACGCCACGATCGGCGAATTACGCTTCAAACACCCCACGCCGGCCACCGTTAACTTCAAGAAATTGGTGATGAATGGTGGTCAGCTTGACACTGGCGATAATGGCTTGGTCATTATTGCCGGCGAACTGAACATCAATCACACGAACGCGCCGATCTACGTGGATAGCGCGGCTGCGAATGACCGTGCTTATCAAATTGACGCGAAAATCACCGGCAGCGGGAACATCGAGTACCACGCTTTCGACACCACCTTCTCGGGCGGCCTGAACATCACCGGCACCGGCAATACTTATTCCGGCACCTGGGATGTTGTCCAAGGTGTTTTGCTCGGCAGCGGGCTGAATTCACTCGGCACCAACAACATCACGGTCGAGGCGAATGGCGCGTTGGAAACCCTCTACAACGTGAATAATACTAACGGAAATCTGATCCTGAACGGGGTGATGTTCCTGCACACGGCCGATGTGTTCAAGACCCTGACCGTCGGTGGCGTGGGCGTCGCACCGCGGGGCACACCTTATACTTGGGCGGAATTGTCCGGTGCTTTCCCCACGAACTTCCCGTCCACCTGGCCGCAGGTGACTGGTTCCGGGGTTAACACCGCGTCCGGCAGCATCAAGGTGCTGTCGGCAAACACACCGCCGCAGGTGACGCTGCAATCCCAATTCTCAGGGGCCAATCTCCAATTGAGCTGGTCTCAAGGCACCCTGCTTGAATCAACCAATGTAACGGGGCCTTGGACGACCAATACCGCGCCTTCGCCGTACACCGTCTCGCCGACGAACTCGATGATGTTCTATCGGGTGCAGGTCCAGTAGTCAGTTTTGCGTTGGGCGCATGCGGTCGCAGCATGCGCCCCTGCAATTTGTGTGTTGCCGGGAAGTGCAAGAATGATGAAGTCGTATTTAATTCCCATCGCCTGCGCCATGGGCTTGGGAGCTCTCTGCGGGACCGCACAGGCCGCCAATCTCACCACCACCAACGTCCAGGCTTCGAGCGCCAACTGGACTGCGGTCATTTGGAAAACAAACGGAGCCGGAGTTGTGGCGGCACCAGTTTCTGGGAATACTTATGAATCCGTGTTCAACGGTAACTTCATTGGTAATGGCGCAAACAACACCAGGCTTCGCAATCCTGCCGCTGCCGGCGTGCAAACATTCCCCGGCGATTCGTTGACCCTCGATGCCAATACCGAATTGCGGGCCAAAACCTCCGGCGCCATTCTCAATTTTCCGGGTATCGGCGGCAACCCGGGACTGATCCTCAATGGTGGGATGCTCAATGCCGGAGACGATGCCACGTTCACCATCTCGGGCACGGTTCAGGTGGTGTCCCAATCTTACATCTCCCATGGTGCCAACGGCGGCGGCGGTGGTATTTCTCCCAACCGCGCCTTCAATTTCACCGGTCCGGTCAAGGGCACTGGAACCCTGGTGATTCTTAACGCCGGCACGACCATCGCCCAACAGATTTCCGGCAGCACAAACACGTTCTCTGGCCAGTGGATTGTGCAGTGCGGCTGGCTCCTTGGCAGTGCGCCCGCTTCCTTCGGCACCAACAGCATTTTGGTCGATCCGTTCTACACGGGTTACCTCGCCACCATGCCGAATGCCACTTCCCCGAACGGTCCCGCCTGGTTCGAACCAGGTTACGATCTCAACAGCGCGGGAGTGCTCACGCTGACCAATGGCGGGCTAATGAAGCTCCACCAAAACTGCCTTTTCAGCGCCGTGAGGATCGAAGGCATATCACTGAGCGCGGGTACTCATTATTACGACGAACTGGCGAATAACTTTCCCGGCAATTTCGCCGGCGGCGGCTCCGGCAGCCTCACGGTACAACCTTTTGGCTCTCCGCCGCTGTTTGCACCAAGCATCACCTCCCAACCGGTGGGCGCCATCGTGAATGCGGGCAGCCCCACCCAGCTCGTGGCATCAGCCTCGGGTCCGCTGCCCCTTTCCTTTCAGTGGCAGAAGGGAACCAACAATGTTTACGTCAACACGACCGACGTCGGCGATGTTTCCGGTTCCAAGACAAACGTCCTGACTTTCAGCGCCACCATGCTTTCTGATGCCGCCGATTACCGTTTGATCGTGACCAACGCCTCGGGGTCCGCCACCAGCCAGGTCGCGACCGTGACAGTGCTTGTCTCGGACACAAATCGTCCGGTAGTCGCGGCGTTGAGTCCTTCGGCGGGGGCCACCCTCAATGGGCTGACGCTGATTCAAGTCACCTTCAGCAAGTCCGTGGTGGGTGTTGACGCGGAGGATCTGCTCGTCAACGGCACGCCTGCGGAGGTGGTTTCCGGTGCCGGCTCAAATTATGTGTTCACTTTCACCCAACCCCTTCCCGGAAGCATCCTCTTCTATTGGGATGTGGAAAGCGCGATTGTGGATGGTGCCGGAAATTATCTCGATACCTCCGGTTCCTGGACTTACACCCTCGTCGATAACACTGCACCCGCGATAGTCTCCACAGTCCCGACGGGTGGGACGACTGTCAGCCAGTTGAAGCAAGCGCAGGTCATGTTCAGCGAACCCGTCACCGGCGTAGATGCTTCTGATGTGTTGATCAATGGGACGCCCTCAACCAATCTGACCGGCACCGGCCCCGGCCCTTATGTCTTTCAGTTTGCTCAACCGGGGCAGGGGACCGTGCAGTTTTCCTGGGTGGCAGGGCACAATATCCGAGACCTGTCGCCGCTTTCGAACCTTTTCAGCGGCACCGGCTGGACGGTGCTTTTGGACTCGGCAGCCGGCTCGTCGGCTCAGACCAACCTCGTCATCAACGAATTTTTGGCCGCCAATCAAAGCAGCAACGGCCTGACCGATGAAGAGGGCCAGCTCGACGACTGGATCGAGCTTTATAATGGCGGTGCCTCCACAGTCAACCTCGCAGGCTGGTCGTTGACCGGCAACGTCGATCAACCAATACAATGGGTTTTTCCGGCCACGAACATCCTCGCGGGAGAATACCTGGTTGTCTTTGCCTCAGGAAAGGATCGCAGCGTTCCCGGCGCGAACCTTCATGCGAATTTCTCGCTCAATACTTCCGGTCAATATCTTGGATTATACAATGCCGACTATCCGCCGCGCGTCGTCCATGAATATGCGCCGGCTTTTCCCGAGCAGCGCAACGACGTTTCATATGGTCTCGACAGCAACAAAGCGCCAAGGTATTTCGCCCTCCAGACGCCGGGCGGTCCCAACAGCGCCAGCACGGTAACGGGCGTCGTTGCTTCTGTGCATTTCACCGTCAAACACGGTTTTTTTAACCAGCCCTTCAACCTCATCCTTTCCACGACCACGCCGGGAGCAACCATCCTCTATACAACGGACGGCAGTGTGCCGAGCGTGACAGGCGGCACCACCAATGGCATCGTCTTCGCCGGCCCGATCGCGATCAACCGCACGACGACGTTGCGGGCCGCTGGTTTTGCCCAGGACCTGCTCCCAAGTCTCGTCGGTTCCCAAACCTACCTGTTCATCGAAGACATCCTCCAACAACCAGCCAACCCCGCCGGCTACCCCACGGGTAATGTGTGGACCCCGACCCCGGGCGTCGTCCAAACCGGCTCCCGCGCGTATTACCAGATGGACCCAACGATCGTGAACGACCCGCAGTACACCAACACCGTGCGGACCGGGTTGCGGTCTATTCCAACAATGTCCCTCATCCTGCCGATTGCAGACCTCTTCGACCCCGACCTCGGCATCTACACGCATCCTCAAAGCCGCAGCACCGGCTGGGAGCGGGAATGTTCCATGGAACTGATTTTTCCGGACGGCTCGCCCGGGGCACAAATTGAGTGCGGGCTCCAGATTCAGGGCGGGACCCAGCGCGATCCGGCCAAAAATGCCAAACACTCTTTCCGCGTGAACTTCAAGGGTGACTACGGCTCCGGAAAGTTTCAATTCCCAATGTTCGCTGATTCACCGGTCACGAGTTTTAACACTTTCGTTCTCGACGGAGGCATCAATTACTGGTGGCATTATGTCGGCGGCAGTGTTCCAACCGATCAACGTTACCGGGCCCAATGCGTGCGCGATCAGTTCGTCAGCGACTTGATGCTCGCGCTGGGCCATCCTTCCTTTCACGGACAATTCTATCATTTGTATCTGAACGGCCTTTACTGGG
>JAQGOT010000094.1 GCA_028293465.1 Pedosphaera sp.
GATGCAAGCCTTCCAGATGACCCTGACCATCCTGCTGCCGACGGTCTTTTTCTCCGGGTTCATTTTTCCGCGCGAAACTTTGCCGGGTATTTTTTATGCCATCAGCACCGTCCTCCCGGCCACCTACTTCATCGACTTGATGCGCGACATCATTCTGCGCGGTGCCACTCTCTCGGAATGCTGGTACCAGCTTGTCGTGTTGGCGGTCATGGGTTTGGTCCTGTTTGCCTGGTGTGCGCGGCGTTACAGCCGCAATCTCGCCTGAGCGAGCGCTCGTGCGGAATGAGCACAGAGCCGCTTACCAAACATCCACCGGCCCCTTGGGGACGGGTATGTGCTGGCGGGCGGCCACCGCGGGTTCTTCCATGAACGAGGCTTTCATCGGCGGCGGGCGGTAGCTTGGTTTGAGTTGGCCGGTCTCATCCAGAAATTGCTGGCGCCACTTGCGATAATTCTCGAGCAGTTCGTGGAACTCCGCGCGGGTGGCGAGTTGGACCACTTTCTTGTTGAACTCGTTGGCCGGGCCAAAGCGTTTTGAATACCACGGGGCCACCTTGCGGAACATGCGACACCCGTGCTCCTCGCCGAAAACCTCCACCATCAAATCCAAATGCCGGCACATCACGCGCACCCGCTCGTCAAAGGGCGGCTCCGGCAGGAGCTCGCCCGTTTCCAGGTAATGCCGCGTGTGTTGAAAAATCCACGGATTATAAAACGCGCCGCGACCGATGCTCACGCCCGCACAGCCGGTTTCCTCGAACATCATTTTCGCGGCCTGCGGGGTGGTGACATCGCCGTTGCCGATGACGGGAATGCTTTTGACCGCTTGGACCACGGCGCGGATACCGTGCAATTTTACCGAACCGGAAAAGCCCTGTTCCCGCGTGCGGCCATGGACGAAAATCGCCGCGACCCCGGTATCCTCCAGCGCCCGCGCCAAATCCGGCGCGGTCAGGTTCTCATCATCCCAACCCAGACGCATCTTGGCGGTAATGGGAATCTTCACGGCCTCCACCATGCCCCGGACGAGCGCGGCGGTTTTGTCCAGTTCGGTCATCATGGCCGAACCGCCGCCCACCTTGCACACCTTGCGCACGGGGCAGCCCATGTTGATATCCACCGAGGCGATGCCGATCGATTCCAGGTAAACGGCCGCATCGCGCATTTCCTCGGGGACGGAGCCGAAGAGTTGCACCGCCAGCGGGCGGTCGGCCGGGGAGGTCTCAATCAGCTTGAAGGCCTTGGGGTTTTTCTCGATCAAGGAGCGGGCGTTGACGAGGTCGGTCGTGGCCAGGTCGAGCCCGCCGATTTCGCGCAAAGCCAGGCGGAAGGGCAGGTTGGTGTAACCCGCCAGCGGCGAGAGAAACAAATTTGATTTTAAGTTCAACGACCCGAGACGCATCATCTCCCTCAGTATAACAGAACCGCCCGCCTGGGGAAGTGTGGTGAATTCAGTCATCATAAGAGCAGCCTATCCGTAAAATTCCCGACGGGTCTTGCCCGGATGGCATGTTCATGTAAGTTTACAGCCTACCCCCGTGGCGTAGAAGATGCTGATATGCACATGTTGTTTTCTCCTAAAATGCGCAACCTGTTCGCCCTGGTGGCGGGCATGCTCCTTTTGCACCTGGCCGCACTTTCCGCGTCCGCGCAAATCCGCGACGGCGGCATCGACCCGAAGAACCTTGGCAAGGGCGATTGGATTTATTCCATCACCGACGCCACCAACAAGCTCGGCGGCCATGTCAGCAGCGTCACCAATGAAAACAGCCTGATGCTTTTCTACAAGAGCCAGGGTGTCCGCTACATGATGGTCAAAATGGCTTCCAGCGGTACGCTTTTCAATGGCTGCTACAGTTTTCCGCAATTTACGACGAATTTTGTCAACATCGCCCACACCAACGGCCTTTTGGTCTTCGGTTACAATCGCTCTTACGGTCAAGATCTCCCGGGGGAGGTTGCGATTGCTGATTTCGTCTTCAACCGGGGCGGGGACGGTTTCGTGTTTGACGCGGAAGCGGAGTGGGAAACCGGCGCAGGTCAGCCATGGATCACGAACGGACCGGCGCAGGCGTGGCAGCTTTGCTCCACGGTGCGCTCCAACTGGCCGAACAAATTCCTGGCCCACGCGCCGTTTCCCATCATCGCCTTGCATTCCTCCTTTCCGTACAAGGAATTTGGTTACTGGTGCGATGCGGTGATGCCGCAGATTTATCATTTTTCCGCGGCTGGCCTCAAAGGCTCCCCAAGCGCGTGCATCAACTGGTCGGATGTGAATTGGAAGGCTTGGCAGAGCAGCCTGTCCAGCCTGCCCCCGACGACCATCAACGGCCTGACCGTCTATTGGACTAATGCGATCAAGCCCATCCTGCCGCTCCAGGATGTCTATGGGCCGATCATCGCGGGCGGGGTGATTTGTGAAGGCACTGCCGGCGCGCAACCGGATGAGGACGTCAGGGAATTCATCGATTACTGCGCCGCCGACCCGCACACTCAAACCGCCGGCGGTTACAAGGGCATCAATTTCTGGCGGAACGATCTGCATGGCGCGGTGCAATGGTCGTACATCAAGGCCGGCACCAGCGGCGACTTCCCGGGTATCGTCAATAACATTGTCATCGATGACCCGAACGCTTCAATGGTGGGCGCATGGACACCTGTGAAGGTTTTCGGTGCCACGACGACCAGCCCCACTTATTACGGCGCGGTCGGTTTGAGTGGTGTGGATACGAATTCGTTCGGGACGAATTATCTCGTGAAGAGCCAGGGCACAGGCTCCGCCTATGTGCAGTTTACTCCGAAAATCGTCACCCCGGGGGATTACGATGTGTACGAATGGCATGTGAACCGCCCGGACGCTTCCGCCAGCGTCCCGTTTGTGATCAACTACAATGGGGGCTCGACTACGGCGACCGCCAATCAGCAAATTAATTCCGGCACTTGGAATTTGTTGGGACGTTTTAACTTTGCCGCCGGCACGGCGGGCAACATCCGTGTCACCGACGGCTTTCCCGAGGTCGGCGCGGTGGCGGTTGCGGATGGATTGAAGGTGGTGTTTGTTCCGCCGACGAATGCGCCGGCGGCCCCCAGTGGCTTGACGGCCACCGCCGTGAGCAGTTCACAAATCAACCTGGCGTGGGCCGACAATGCCACCAACGAAATCAATTATCTGGTCGCGCGCGGCACGGTGACCGGCGGGCCGTACACCAACATCGCGACGCTCTCCGCCAACGCCACCAACTACAGCAGCACCAACCTGGCGCCCGGCACGACGTACTATTATGTGGTTCAGGCCACCAATTCGGCCGGTGCCTCGACCAATTCCGCCCCGGCCGGTGCCACGACCGCGCCCATCGCACCTACAGCCCCTAGCATCACCAGCCAACCCCAGGATCTCAGCGTAACGGTGGGACAGGACGCGCTGTTCTCGGTGACGGCGAGCGGAAGCCTGCCGCTTCGTTACCAGTGGCGGTTCAGCAACACCAATATTGTTGGAGCGACAAACGCCAGCTACACACGCACCAGTGCACAGACCAATCACGCGGGCGCGTACCAGGTGGTCATCACAAACAGCGCCGGCGCCATCACCAGCGCGCCGGCCGCCTTAACGGTCAACTTTTCACTCACGGCCACGGCGGGTTTCGGTGGCACGGTTTCCGTGACTCCCAACCAAGCCGGGTACGCGCCCAATGCCAGCGTGACCGTGACGGCAACGCCCACCTACGGTTTTGACTTCACGGGTTGGTCGGGATCGGCCACGGGATCGAGCAATCCGCTCAGCCTCACGATGAACTCGAACCGGGCTGTCACCGCCAACTTTTCCGGGGATGTGATCGAGAGCATCGTGGATAATCCGAGTGCCGCTTTCGCCGGCAGTTGGACGGTGGGTTCCGCGACTGCGGGCCGTTATGGACCGGACTACGCATTCGCATTCACGGTGGCGGGCTCGTCCACGGCCAGCGCGGTTTTTAAACCGACCCTGACGGCCGCCAATTATAACGTTTATATTTGGTACACCCAGGGAGCGAACCGTTCGACCAATGCTCCGTGGACGATTGCCTACAACGGGGGCACCACCAACGTGAGCGTCAACCAACAGGTCAATGGCGGTGGTTGGGTCCTGATCGCCTCCAACCTCAACTTTGCCGCTGGCAATGCCGGGACCGTCACGCTGTTCAACAACACCAGCGATGCCGGCAAGGTGGTGATGGCCGATGCGGTTCGTTTCCTCAACACCACCGTGGTGAGCACGCCGCCAGCCATCACCAACCAACCTCAAGACTTGAGCGTGAAGACCGGCAACACGGTGCTGTTCTCGGTCGGAGCCGCGGGAACGCCGCCCCGTTCGTATCAGTGGAAATGGAATGGAAATTCGGTAGCCGGCGCCACGGCGAGCAGTTACACACGTCCGAACGTCCAGACCAATGATGGCGGATACTATTCCGTGGTGGTCAGCAACGCGGCCGGGTTCGCCACCAGCACCAGCGCGCTGTTGACCGTGACCGTGCCGCTGCCCGCGCAGTTTCAATCCATCGGGCTGTTGCCCGACCAGCGGGTGCAGGTGAGTTTAAGCGGCGAGGTGGGAACCAGTTACGTTCTCCAGCGGTCCAGCAACCTGACCACCTGGTTGGACGTCACGAATGTGATGAACACCAATGGAACGGTTCAATTTATTGATGAGGCCGCGACCAACAATTCACGGTTTTACCGGACGCGGTTGGGGCCGTGATGGTGAGGCAAGCCCTACGAATTGCGGCAACCCTTTACGTTGGGCACGAGGTTATTACCGGGCTTGTCACCCTCCAAAATGGGGCGTTACTGATTCCATGCCAACCCACCGGATTCCAGGCTCAAGGGGCCGCCAATTCTTGAATTGGGGTTGAAGTTGGTCAAAGGTTGGCGATAATACCGGTAATACATTTGCGGCCACGCCGCGAAAGATTTGCCAATGAACGAGTGGATTATTCAGTCACGCGGCCATGCTTGTGAAGCCTGCG
>JAQGOT010000106.1 GCA_028293465.1 Pedosphaera sp.
CGAGCATTGAGAGGGCCGTTCCCGGCGCGAAGCTGGAGATCATCCCGAACGACAGCCCGTGCGCGCAGTGTTCGCTCTTGGTGGGCGACGCGCAGGCGCTGGCGGTGGCGACGTTCCTCCGTGACGATGCGCGATTGCGCTTTGATTATTGCTCCAACGTCACCGGCGTGGATTGGCCGGAGCTGGTCTTGAAGGAAAAGGTTAAGGTCAAGAAGCTGGTCGAGGGTGTCGAGACCGATGTGGAGGAATCGGTGGAGAAAAAGCGGCCGGGTTATCTCGAAGCGGTTTACCATCTTTACTCGATGATTTTGAAACACGGACCGGTGTTGCTCCGTTTGCGCACCGAAGACCGGGGCGACAAGAATCATCTCCCTTCGCTGACGCCGGTCTGGCGTGGGGCGGAATTTCAGGAGCGGGAGATTTACGATCTTTACGGGATTATTTTCGACGGGCATCCCGATTTGCGGCGGATTTTGATGTGGGACGGGTATGTGGATCATCCGATGAGGAAAGATTACGTCGATCCCGACGATTACGAATACGAGCCGACGCCGCACGATGAAGTGCTCGAGCGTGTGAAGGAACGTTCGCAGACGGAGGTGAAGTCGTGAGTGATGAAAAACTCCGGGAAACCGCGACGAAAGCTTATCACGCCGGGGAGCAGCAGTCGCCCTGCGCGGCGCTGGCGGATGAACTTTACCGTGAGCGGGTGGTGAGGGCGCGGCACACACCGCCGGAGCAGAAAGTTCTGGCAGGGCAACGGCTTTTTGAATCTGCGTGCCTGATCACGCTGGCGGGCATTCGCAATCAGTTCCCCGGGCAGCCCGAGGAGCGTTACCAGGAGATACCGCGGGAGCGGTTGGCGTTACGCCGGCGGAGGCAAGGTTGAAACCGGATCCTTCATGGAAACCATAACCGAACATCCGGAACCCAAATACGAGATTTTGCCGAAGACCTCGACGAACGGCGAGGCCGCCGGGAATCTGCTCGAGGTCGCGATGGGGCCGCATCATCCCTCGACGCACGGGGTGTTTCGGATGGATGTGGTGCTGGATGGTGAGAAGGTGGTCAAACTTAAGCCGGTCTTTGGTTATTTACATCGCAACCACGAGAAAATCGCCGAGAACACCACTTACCTGGGTTCAATGCCGTACACCGACCGGCTTGATTACCTCTGCTCGATGACCAACAACTGGGCCTATGCGTTAAGCGTGGAGAAGCTGGCTGGCTTGCAACCGCCCGAACGCGCCGAATATATCCGCGTCATAACGGCGGAGCTTACCCGCCTGGTAAATCACACCTGCTTGGTGGGATTCTTGTTGCAGGACATGGGCGCGCTGGGCACGCCGCTGATGTATGCGTTCCGCGAACGGGAATGGATTCTGGATTTGTTTGAAGCGCTGAGTGGTTCGCGGATGATGTGCAATTACATGCGCTTCGGTGGTTGTCGGGTTGATTTGCCCGCCGGTTGGATCGAGCAGGCAAAGAAAGCGGTGGACAGCTATTCCGGTTTCCTCGATGAGTTTGAGAAATTTCTGACGGAGAATGAAATCCTTGTGGCGCGGACCCAAGGCGTCGGCGTGCTGTCGTCGGAACTCGCCATCAATGCCAGCATCACGGGGCCGATGCTGCGCGCCTCGGGGGTGAATTATGACATCCGGAAAGTGGATAAGTACGGGATCTACGAGCGGTTTGACTTTCGGGTGCCGTTGGGCGATCACGGCGATGTTTATGACCGTTATATGATCCGGCTCCTGGAGATGCGGGAGTCGGTGAAAATCCTGAATCAGGCGCTGCGCGATATTCCCGCCGGCCCGATCATCGATCCCAAGGCGAAGATTCGCGGGTTTCGACCCAAGGCCGGCGAGGCTTACGGGCGCATCGAGGGACCGAAGGGGGAGTTGGGATTCTATCTGATCAGCGACGGGTCGCCCAACCCGTATCGGTATCGTGTGCGTCCGCCCAGCCTCATCAACCTGACCGTGCTGGAAGACATGTGTCTGGGCCAGGACGTGGCGGATGCCGTGATCATTTTGGGCAGCGTGGATATTGTGCTGGGAGAAGTCGATCGCTGACGGAGCGTTACTAAATTTATATGTTAGGCGAAGGCATCATCAAAGGCATGGCGGAAACGGCGAGGAATTTCCTCGGCAGTTATACCGACCCGGCGCGCCTCGTGACGGTGGAGTTTCCCGAGGAGAAGGTTCCGGCGAAGGAAAACGCCCGCAGTTTTCCGTTTCTGATTTTTGACGGCGATGACGCGGCCAAAGGGCTGCGGTGTGTGGCGTGCCAGATTTGCGAGAAGGAATGCCCGCCCAAGTGCATCTACATCACGAAGAGCAAGGACAAGAAGCCGGATTACGTTGGGAAGTCGCAATTCTACCCGGCGGTGTTCGACATCGACATCTCGGTGTGCATGAGCTGCCAGATTTGCGTGGAGGTTTGCCCGTTCGAAGCCATCAAGATGGATACGGAATTCGAGTTGAGCAACACCGACCGATTCGGCGGCCTCTTGTTCGACAAGCAGAAGCTCGCGAAGCCGAACGAGCATTACCACAAGATTCATCCAACCGAAGCTGCGGAGGTGGATGGCCGTCTCGGAGCGGAAAAGGCCAAGCTGGAAGCGAAGGCCAAAGCGGACGCAGAAGCCAAAGTCAAAGCCGCCGCAGCCGCTGCAATTCCCAAACCAGCCCCCGACTCATCCGCGCCGGCAGTTGTGAAATGAAGCCGATACCCACCAACGCCGTCGTTTGCTTGATCGCCGACCTCGCGGCGCGGGGTCCGGGTTGGGACCAGCGGGAGGGTATTGCTTTATGATCGGGGATTTTTTTACGGGATTGTTGCTCATGATCTGGCGGGTGGTGACGGACCAGCCCGATGCCAAAGCAGCTCTGCTGGCTGTTTTTCCCGTGGCCATCCAACAGGTCCTCTCGGCAGTCTTGACGGTCAGCCCGATTCTTGGGGTGTTTGCGACGCTGTTCGCGCTGACCACGTGGATCGAGCGGAAGGGGTTGGGTCGCATTCAAAATCGTTTGGGGCCAAATCGTGTCGGTCCGTGTGGATTGTTTCAACCGGTTGCCGACGGTCTGAAGATGTTGACCAAGGAGGACGTTGTGCCGCGCAACGCCGACCACCTCATCCATTTCCTCGCGCCGATTGTCCTAGCGGTGCCGACCATGCTCGCGTTCGCGGTGTTGCCATATGGCCGCAACCTGGTGCCGATTGATATGGATGCCGGCATCCTGTTTTTTTTCGCAGTCGGGGCATCGACTGAACTGGCGATTTTCATGGCGGGCTGGTCGAGCCGGAACAAGTACTCGCTGCTGGGAGCGATGCGCGCAATCGCCCAGATGATCAGTTACGAGATTCCGCTCATCATTTCCTCCGTCACCGTGATCATGATCGCGGGTTCCCTTTCTCCGGTGCAGATCGTGGAAAAGCAAAGCGGTTACCTGTTTGGCGGGCTGGTGCCGCATTGGTTCGTTTTGACGCCGTGGGGATTCGCGGGGTTTATCATTTTTCTCATCGCTTCGCTCGCGGAATCCAATCGTTCCCCGTTTGATATTCCGGAGGCGGAGTCGGAGTTGATCGCCGGTCATCTCACGGAGTATTCCGGATTCAAGTACGCGCTGTTCTTTATGGCGGAATATTTTGGCATGTTTGCCGTGATCGGGCTGGGAGTGACCCTCTTCCTGGGCGGTTGGCACGCGCCAGTGTCATATCTGGAGTTCATCCCCTCCTACGTC
>JAQGOT010000289.1 GCA_028293465.1 Pedosphaera sp.
CAATAATCATAGCAGGTCTGTCCACAGACAGCCACATAAACCTCTTCCGGGACCCGCCGGATTCACCGCCAACGCGGCCACTTCCTTGACCCGCTCAACGCCGGCTGGCACGCCGGCGCCATGTGACCCCGGCCATTGCCGCTGCACCGAGCAAGAGCAACGATCCGCTCGCCGGTTCTGGAACCGCGGCGACCTGCAGGCTCCAACCCACCAGCGTGCTTTGTTCTCCGCCCGCCAGGTCCGCCAGGAATAGCGTCCAAGTCCCGTTCGCATCGCTCCCGTCAAAACTTCCCAACCCCGCCGTCGGGGTCGCACCATCCGCCGCCGATGGCGATGCCTGCAGGTTCAGAGCCAACCCGTCCGCCGACCATGTCCCGATGAGTTGTCCGCTCCCGTTCAGAGTGTAACCCGCATTCTGATACCAATGGATGTTCGAAGCCCCCAAATGGTCGCTCAGCGTGATGTTCAGGCCGGTGTTTCCGTATCCAAAGGAGTCGCTGCCACTCACCCCGACGCGGTTTAGCAGCACGGAATAAATCCCGGTTGGCCCGGTCAGCGAAACGTATAAATCTCCGTTGTAGCCACCCGACAGATTCAGGCTCACGTCGAGGTTGAGTGTTTGCCCCGTTACTCCGCTGACATCAATCGTGGAACGCACACCCGTCGGGTTGCCATCCGGAACGGCTTGGTTCACCGCGTTGGTAAATTGGAAGGTCTGTCCCGGCGCGGTCACTGCCGCCAGCAACATCGCCGATGTGAAAATCGTGATGAACTTCATGTCGTAATATTTCGTTTGCATCCGCCTTAATGCTGCTTCAGCCGATAATAAGCCTGTGGGGATGGCGGTTGGCCGTCCAAGTATACCCATGTCCCCGCCGCCGGCGCGTTGGTGGTCAGCACCACCGTCCAAGCCACCAGGTTGGTGGACCGCTCCACGTCATACGCATAACCCGGCACGCCCGCAAAATTCAAAGTGATGCCGCTCCCGCTGTTCAGGATCGACTGAACCTGCCCCACCGCGTTCGTCACCGTCACCGTGAGCCAGTTCGTCGCCATTTGCACCGTGTCGCCAGCGCGATACACGCGCGTGTCGCGCACCACGTAAGGGAAGCTCTCGGCAAAATTGTTAGTGGGCGCGAAAAGTATGTACGTGCTGTTCGTCGCCACTGACGCCCCATTGGTGCTGCTCCCCGCCCGCGTGAGCGCCCGCCCATCACCGTCGGCGTCACTGGTGAACCCTGTAATCAGGCCCGTGATCGGAATCCGGACCACTGTCCCCCACGCCCGACCATAACTGGCCGCGTTCGCGACCGGAGCGTGGTTGGGCGTGAACCCTACCACCACCGAGTTTGAATCCACTGATAGCGTCACGTTGAATACCCCGCCAGCCAGGTCGTTGCTGAAGTGGCTGTCGTCGATGACGAATTTGGTCGGGTCAAATCCGCTCACGCCGCGGGTGGTGGTGACGATCGTCCAAGAGTACAGATTGGTGTAGACAAAATTCGCCGACACACCGGGCGAGGCCCCGCTCAAGGACGCCAAGTGAATTGTAAAGGGATTGGTGCTGGTTGCTTGCACGGTGAGCACTCCCGCAAGATTCAACTGCTCAAAGCCTGTTCCGGCTGGCCCGGAAGCATTGTTGACCTGGTTCGTCAGGCGCCCGCCCGCCAGCCACACGTTGGTCACACCATTCACCGTCACGGTGAACGTGTTGGTCACCGCGTTGACGCCGCCATTGGCCGTGCCCCCGTTGTCCGTCACCACGATTGTTACCGTCGTCGAACCGATAGCCGCTGCCACCGGCGTAAACTGCAACGTGCCCGTCGCGCCCGGGCTCGTGTAGTTGACCGTCGGGTTGGGAACGAGCCCCACGTTGCCCGAGGTGGCGATCACCGTGAGGGTCTGCCCGGCTTCATTGGTCGGCCCGGTGCTGATGCCGCCCAAGTTCACCGTCTGCAACCCTGCACCTTCGTTGATCGTCAGGTTCGACAACGTATTCAGCGTGGGTGGATCGTTCACCGGCGTGACGGTGATGGAGAAGGTCTGGGTGGCACTCGTGTCACTGCCGCCGTTGGCCGTCCCGCCGTTGTCCTGCAAATACAATGACACGGTGGCCGTCCCATTCGCATTAGCCGCCGCGGTGTAAGACAAGGTTCCGCTGCTGGAGATCCCCGGCTGCACTGAGAAAAGGCCGGGATTGTCGTTGGTTGCGTGGAACGTCACACTCTGGGCAGCCTCGTCGGCCGGTCCCGCACTGATAGCCGTCGCCCAGCCGGCCACCGTCCGCGCCCCGGCATCCTCAAGCACCGTCTGGTTGCCGCCCTTGGTGAAGCTCGGCGCATCGTTGACCCCATTCACCGTCACGGTGAAGGTGTTGGTCACCGCGTTGACGCCGCCATTGGCCGTGCCCCCGTTGTCCGTCACCACCACGGTGATGATCGCCGTCCCGTTCGCATTGGTCGCAGGCGCGAACTGCAAGCTGCCCGTCGCGCCGGGACTCGTGTAATTGACCGTTGGGTTGGAAACGACGGCCGGGTTGCTTGAGCTTGCGGTCACTGCGAGGGTCTGCCCGGCTTCATCCGCTGGTCCGGCGCTGATGCCGGCGAGGTTCACCGTCTGCAGCCCCGCGTCCTCGTTGATGGTCAAATTGCCCGGGGCGGTGAGGGTGGGACGGTCGTTGACTGCGGTAACGCCCAGGTTGACCGTTGCCACGGCGGCGCGCGCATTGCCGTTGGTGAGGGTGTAGGTAAAATTGTCGGAACCGTTGAAGTCCGCCGCCGGCGTGTAAACATAACCGCCGTTGGCATTCACCGTCACACTGCCATGCCCAGGTTGCGTGTAACTCACCACGGTCAGGCTGAAGCCGTTGGGCTCGGCGTCGTTGCTGAGCACTCCCGGCGCGGCCACCGACAAGGCCGCGTCTTCCAGAGTCGTGCCGGAGTCATTCGTTGCCGTTGGTGCCAGCAGCACCCGGACGGTGCTTGTGGCGGGAACGTTGTCCGTGGTGATCAGCGTGGTATCGATCAACGTGGATTGACTGTACGCCACCGCCTGATTCGTCGCATAACCGGCCACCGTCGGGATCGCTTGGAAAGTCAGGTCTCGGCTCACGCCGCTTGGCACGCCATACGGATCCGACCATGTCAGTTTCTGCCCCGTGGTCGCCGGGTCGGTGATCGGGCTCCCATTGAAACTGGAGCTGCCCGCCACATAAGAGAACCCCGCCGGCAGCGTGTCCGCGACTGAATCCAGCGAGATCGCGTTCGTGCTGCTGTTGGTGAGACGCACCGTGAAGGTCGCGGTTTGATTGGTGTAAAGCTGCGTCACGTTGACCAGGCTGGATACCAGCGTCTGATTGGTGGCGGGTTGGACAGCCGGAATCACGCCCACCGAGGGGGGTGCGGTATGCGTGTAGTTGCCGCCGCCGCCGCTCTGAATCGAGAGCGGACTTGCCGAATTCGTGAACCCCACCCCCACCGCGCGAAACCAATAGGTGTTTGAGTAGGCGGTGGCCGCCGGGCTCCCAAAAGTCAGCACCAGCGAATTCGAGAACGTTCCCGTGTTCCCGCCCGTCACCGTCACCAGGGAACTCACCAATTCATAGGAGGCCGCGTCCCAGGTGGTGTAAACCGCCGGCGTGAAATTCACCTTGTTCGCACCGCCGATCGTGCCCGTGCTCCCTTTGACCGTGATCGTGAACAGGCTCCCCACCGTCGCCGGATTGGGCAATACCGCCACGCTGGTGATGGTCTGCGAGTTGTTCTGGCCGGAGCTGGTCACCACCAGCGAAAAACTGGCGTTCGTCAGCAATGTGCCGGTGGCGGGTTGACCGCGATACACCTTCACCGCGTGCGTCTCCGCGACCGTGGTGGTGTTCGTGGCCTGTAGATAAAAGAATACCGTGTTCGTTTGATTGATGCCCAGATTGCCCAAGTTGTATGATCCGGGATCTCCGCCTCCCAATCTCAGGTTGGTGCCGCTGAATGAATCAATCTTCACCCAGAGATTGGAGTAGTTTACCGCGACATTGTTGACGATCTGATATGATGAGTACGAACACCAGACGCTGGAGGATGAATCGATGTACAAAACCGCATCAGAGGTCCGCGTAATGGTCAAGGCCGACGCCCTGTCCAAAATGCCGACAAACATCGCCAACCCAGCTAACCAATAATATACAATCGATTTCATTTTGCTTGCTTGACCGTCCAAGCGCCTCTTTTGCGCCCTTACCGTCCCCGGACTGCACCACAAACCTGCACCACAGGCCCGTATTGTTGATTTTTTCACCAGTCTTGACCCACCGCTCGGAGGCAAATGGGGCGCGACCTTGCCAGATAGGCAACCACTTGTCTATCAGAAGAATGCTGAAATCGCAGGATTGATGCCATAACCCAAGAAGAACCTAAAATCATCATCGTCAACCGACTCGCCATGCCCGCGCTCCCCCCACTCCCATTTAGTTAAGCGGATGGCCCCCTCAAAACACGATTTTTCTCTTGCAGCGCTGGTAGTAATAGGAACGGTGCAGCGACCATTTTTCGGCCCTATTTACGACCCGAAACGAACCAAGGTATGCGCTGACACCTTTCTCCTTTCTCATAAATATGTATATATATATCATCAGGGGGGTGTACACCCGCAACACTGCTACAACCCTTATAACCATTGATCCGAAGCGACGTCTGACCCGCAACATTACCTGCAACAAACCCGCAACAACTCCCCAGCGACCCGCAACAGCCATTCGTTTCCGTCCATCACCCTCAACCCTCAACTCCAGGTCCCTCTGCCCATAACGTCAACGTTGTGTCGGGGCGGGTACAAAAGGAGAATGGCGGGAGTTCAAAAGG
>JAQGOT010000145.1 GCA_028293465.1 Pedosphaera sp.
TGCTCGAGACGTATCTAATGAACCGCAACAAAGGCCGGTTTTCCCGCCTGCTCACTGGGTTGACCGGCCCCTCTGTGGAACGGATCATCCAGGATTCGATCAAGGACTTGGATAGGTTGGACGCCCACCGCGAGGAGCTGCGTCCCAAGCTGGAACCCGTCAAGCGGGCAAAAAACGACACAGCCAGCAATCTCGCCAGCCATTGATAGTCAACCGCTTATCATCCAACAACGGATATCCCCTTCCCTTCCCTTGACAGGTCGAAGTCTGAATTTATAGTTCGCACAGCATGTCAAATGACACTTCAGAGGGTGACGACGGGGACACGGGTGAAACCGTCAAATTGAACGTCCTTAAACAATTTCGCTCCGCTGGTCGTGGTTTTTGGAGCCACGTTTCCGATGCGGATTGGAATGACTGGCGGTGGCAGCTCAAGAACCGCATCACCTCCCTCGAACAATTGCAGCGGCTGATGCCGACGCTTTCCCCTGAGGAACATGCCGGCACCTTGCTCGCCAATTCCAAGCTGGCCCTGGCCATCACGCCTTATTTTTTCAACCTGATCGACCCTGCGGATGAAAACTGCCCGATCCGTTGGCAGGTCATTCCGCGCATCGAGGAAACCAACACGGCGTCGTGGGAAATGAGCGACCCTTGCGGCGAGGATGCTCACTCCCCCGTGCCCGGCCTGGTGCACCGCTATCCCGACCGGGTTCTGTTCCTGGTGACGGACCGCTGCGCCTCCTATTGCCGATATTGCACCCGCTCGCGCCTGGTCAGCAACGCCGCCGGGTATGATTTTCATCCCGAGTTCGAAAAGCAGATCGATTACATCCGCCGTACGCCAACCATTCGCGACGTCCTGCTCAGCGGTGGCGACCCGCTGCTCCTGAGTGATGACAAGCTCAACTTTCTGCTCCGCGAGCTGCGCTCAATTCCTCACGTGGAATTCCTGCGCATCGGTTCGCGCATCCCGATCTTTCTGCCGCAGCGCATCACGCCCGCACTGTGCGCGATGCTGAAGCAGTATCATCCGCTGTTCCTGAGCATTCACAGCAATCATCCGCGCGAGTTGACCACGGAAGTCCGTGAAGCGCTGGGTCGTCTGGCGGACGCCGGCATCCCGCTCGGCAATCAATCCGTGTTGCTGCGCCACGTTAACGACGATGTGACGGTGATGAAGGCGTTGGTGCAAAAACTCCTGAGTTGCCGGGTGAAGCCCTATTATCTCTACCAATGCGACTTGATCGCCGGGTCGGCGCACTTGCGCGCGAGCGTGCGCAAAGGGCTTGAAATCATGGAAGGCCTCCGCGGCCACACCACCGGTTACGCGGTGCCGCAATATGTCATCGACGCCCCCGGCGGCGGCGGCAAGGTGCCCGTCAACCCGGAATACGTTCTCTCCCGCAATGCCGACCGCGTGGTCATCCGCAATTTCGAAGGCCGGATTTTCGAATATCCCGAAGCTGCCGACGGCACCCCGCTCGTCGCCGCGCCCAAGGAAATCGAAGAGCCCGAGCTGGTTTGAATCGGCTTGCTTTCAGGGGTTGAATTAGTAGGTTGAAGTGCTGTTATGGCTGTTGCCACGCCCATTCATCGGCTGACCGAAGCCGAATACCTGAAGCTCGAGCGCCAGGCCGATTTCAAGAGTGAATTCTTCGGCGGGGAGATGTCCGCCAGGTCCGGTGGTTCACGCTGGCACAGCTTGATTGCCACCAATCTCGCGCGCGAATTCAGCACCCGATTGCGCGGGCGGCCCTGCGTCGCTTACAGTTCCGACTTGCGCGTGAAAGCCGAAGCTTCCGGGCTTTACACCTACCCCGACCTCTCCGTGGTTTGCGGCGAACAACGCTTTGTGGATGAACAGGTGGATGCATTGTTGAATCCCACGGTTTTCGTGGAGGTGCTCTCCGATTCGACCGAGGCCTATGATCGCGGCAAAAAGTTCGAGCTATACCGTCAGATTCCTTCGCTGCAGGAATATTTGCTCGTCAGCCAGCGGGAACCTCGCATCGAACAGTTTATCCGGCAGTCCGGCGGCGAATGGCTGTTGCGCGACGCCGTCGGGCTGAACACACAGCTCGCTTTGCCGTCGCTCCAGATCAACGTGACGTTGGCCGAAGTCTTCGCCAATGTGGAGTTCCCCCCCGCAACGGCACGCCCGGACAAAACGCCGCGAACCTGAAGCGACTCGTTTTGCCGCCTGCACAAATGTCCCGCGAAACCCAAGCCGCCAAGAGTCTCCGCGTTGAGAAAATCATCACGGCCCTGAAGCGCACCTATCCCGATGCCCATTGCGAGCTGAATTATTCCAATCCGCTCCAGTTGCTCATCGCCACCATCCTCTCCGCGCAATGCAACGACAAGCAGGTCAACATCGTCACCGCGGAATTGTTCAAGAAATACCACACCGCCGCCGATTTCGCCCAAGCGAACCCCGCGCAATTTGAGAGCGACATCAAGCGGATCGGGCTGTACCGCAACAAGGCCAAAAATATCCAGGCCTGCTGTCGCAAGCTGATCGAGCGCCATGGAGGTGACGTCCCTAAAACCATGGAGGAACTGGTTGAACTCGACGGGGTGGGGCGCAAAACCGCCAATGTCGTCCTCGGCAATGCATTCAACATCAACTGCGGCGTTGTGGTCGATACGCATGTGGCCCGCTTGTCCGGCCGCCTGGGATTGACGCGCGAAACGAACCCGGAGAAAATCGAGCAGGTTCTCGTGAAGCTGGTGCCGCGACCGGAATGGACGCTCTTCAGCCATCTTCTGATCTGGCATGGCCGCCGCCGTTGTTACGCCCGCAATCCCGATTGCCTCCACTGCGAATTGCGTCCACTCTGCCCGCGCATCGGCCTGCCCAAGTTGCCAGCCTAACTCCGCACTTCCGTTTGTCGGTTTTTAGGCAATTATCTTTATATGACTTTGACAGGCCCAAAAACCTGGTTACTCCACCGTTCAGGTGCGGGCGGCGCGGCGCACAACATGGCGTTGGACGAAGCCCTGCTCGAAGCCGTGCCCGCACTGGCCCAGCCGGTCCTGCGTTTTTACTCCTGGACCGAGGCCGCGGCTTCCTTTGGCTATTTTCAAAAGTATGCCGAGATCGAGCAAATGACGCTCTTGCGCCCGCTGGTGCGCCGTCCCACCGGTGGTGGCCTGGTTCCCCATGACGCCGACTGGACTTACAGCCTCATGTTCCCGCCAAACGATCCTTGGTATGCCCTCAAAGCCACCGAGAGCTACCAGCGCGTTCACGAATGGATTCAAGCCGCTTTTCTCCGGCTGGATATCACCACCGAACTCGCTCCCTGTTGTCGCAAGGCGCTGCCCGGTCAATGCTTTGTCGGCCATGAGAAATCCGATGTGCTTTGGCACGACCGAAAGATCGCCGGGGCCGCCCAACGCCGCACGCGCCACGGCCTGCTCATTCAAGGCTCTGTTCAACCCCCGCCCATCAAGCTGGCCCGCGCCGATTGGGAACAGGCCATGTGCGACGTCGCCCACCTGGTTGAGGGAATTGATTGGCGGGAGCTGCAACTCGCCTCCGCCTTGAGCGCCCGCATCGCGGAACTCACCCAAAAAACCTATTCCAAGCCTGCTTACAATCAGCGCCGTTGACCGTCACACCCGCGCCCGAACCCAACATCGCCAAACGGACGGCGGAGCTGGCCAAGGCTTTCATTGAACGAAAGACCCCCAGTTCCTTTCTAATTGAAATGAAGACGAGGACCCCCTGGAAACAAAAGTGGACCAAATTCCTACGCGAAGAAGCCAAGCCGTTGCTGGTCATGGTGTTGGTGTTGTTCGCCTTCCGCTCGGCCATCGCCGATTGGAACGACGTCCCGACCGGCTCGATGAAGCCCACCATCATCGAAGGCGACCGCGTTTTCGTGAACAAACTGGCTTACGATCTGAAGGTCCCCTTCACTACCTGGCATCTGGCGCAGTGGGACAACCCCAAGCGCGGGGAGATCGTGGTCTTTTTCTCGCCCGCCGATGGACAACGGCTCGTGAAGCGCGTGGTCGGCCTGCCCGGGGATCGCATCGAGCTCGTTAATGATCAACTTTTCGTCAACGGCCAGCCGGCAACATACGAACCGCTCGCGCCCAAGACCATCAATGAAATTCCCGCCGCTGAACAGCCCGCTCATGAATTCGCCAGCGAGACGGTGGCGAATCATTCGCATCCCGTGATGGCCACCCCGGCCTTGTCCGCCGCGCGCACCTTCGGCCCGATCGTGGTTCCCCAGGGCCAGTATTTCATGATGGGCGATAATCGGGACAACAGTTTCGATTCCCGTTATTACGGAGCCGTGGATCGCAGCCGCATCGTCGGTCGTGCGTCAACCGTGGTGATCTCGCTGGATCGCGGTGACTATTACCTGCCGCGCTGGCACCGTTTCTTCACCAGCCTCCCTTGAGGTTGCAGCGCGAACGTCCGGTCCCGCAAGGTTCGTGAGCACAAAAAAGGGCAGGCGTTGAGCCTGCC
>JAQGOT010000160.1 GCA_028293465.1 Pedosphaera sp.
CGCGCCACCGATTTCTTGCGCTTGGGGGCGACGGTTTGCAGGCGGGTGTCGCGGCGTTCCATCGCTTCCCATGCGAGCGCGGGATTGCGGAAAAATCCGAGGCGAAAGTTGTCGAGGTATTGCGACAGCAAATCTGGCGTCAGGCTGCGGATGGGATTGAACCGCGTCCGGATGGACATTTGGATCCGAGCGGGCGAGGTGTCGGCCTGTGGCGTGGGCAGTTTCGCGATCATGCGGCCACCTGCCTTTCGCTGGAGGGATTGGGTTGGGAGCGAAGCCGGGGAGGTTTGCTGGTGTTCATATCAGGAGTCCTTTCTGCCGCCCGAGGCGGTGGTGGTTGTGTTGGGGGGCGGCGGTGGGCGCGTAAGCGAACGTGCCGGTGATGCCGAGCAGGGCGTGCAGTCCCAGTTTGCCGCTGTCGAAAGTGTCAGCGTGGCAGCCTTCGGCGTCGGGCTCGCAGACGAAGCGGCCGCGGTCCTTGAGGACGAGCCGATGATCGTTCCGGAGATACGCTTCCGGCGGCAGCGTCAAATGGTTGTCTTCGAGGAAGCCGATATATTGGTCGCCCAGGTATTCCTTCCAGTTGGTGGGTTTCTCGAGGCCGGGCTTGTCCACGCGTTCGCTGCTGACCACCAGGAGAACCGGAACCTCGGTGCGAAGGCGGCGGCGGAGATCCTCGGCGAAATATTTCTCGTTGGTGGCATCGACCGCCAAGGCGCGGGCGCGTCCGCCGGGCCGGTTCCCGATGACGCGCAGGATGCAGCGGATTTTCTCGCGGACGACGTCGGGCTCCTTGATCTTCCAAACGAACGCCGCGCGGTAGATGATTTCCGCGCCATCCTGTTCCAGCACGGAGACCACGGAGGGATTGCTGCTTTGCCTGGTGGTGGTGGCGACATCAAAGCCGAGGCCGACGGGATGCGTGGGGGACAGATGCTTCGCCAGCCAGGCCAGGGCGGAATTGAACTCACCGTCCGAGCGGAGCTCAAAGCAACGGCAGGTGTTCTCGCCGCGCGTCTGGGCGGACTTGAGCCGGAGCAGATCGCACGCGGCCGCGCCGCCGAGAATCCATTGCAGGGCATGATTCACGCGCCAGCCCTGCTTGCTGATAGCGCGCTGGAAGGATTCCTCCACGCTGATTTCACCGCTGTGGCGCAAATCGAATATTTTCTTGCCGGCCGCGGCGGTGTCGTAGGCATCGGCGCGATGGACGTGGATGCCGGCGTCACTCTCGTACCAATTGCCCGTCGGAGAAGCGAGAAACTCCAGTCCAGCCGGCGGCGCGAGCAGCTCGAAGCAATAGTGCCGGTCGTCCTGCGGCGGGGTGGTGCTCATGATGAGCTTGAAACCGGGGTTCGTGCTGACGATGGGTTCGATGGCAATCCAAAGTTCGAGGAAAGTGCGGATGAAACCGATTTCATCCAGGAACACCGTGCCGGACCAACCGCGCGCGGTGGCCACATTCGGCGCGATGATCTGGGTGCGGGAATAAGCGTTGTGCTCGTGATACACGCGGAACTCGAGGCGTTGCGCCTCGAAGAGTTCGAGGAACTCGGCCGGCGTGATGTGCGGGAGAATCTTGCCGCTGGACGAATCGGCGGTTTGGAAAAGCAGGTTCGCGGCCTGTGCCTGCGCGGCGCCACGAGCGGCGGCGGCGAAGAGCATCTCCGATTCCTTTTTCATGAGGTCGCGCACGGAGGCGTCGGCGGCGGCGGATTCCTTGAGGATCAGTTCGCGGCCGAGAAGCAAGGAGGCGGAAGCGTAAATGCAGGTGCGGCCCGGGTGCCGCATCATGTCGGTCAGCGCCATCTCCGCCAACAAGGTACTCTTGCCGGCCTGCCGCTCCCAGAGGAGGCAAAACATCCGGTACCGGCGGAAGCCGGCCAGGGCGACTGCTTGATACGCACGGGGGGAGTTCATGGCGCGATCCCCTCCCCAGTTTTGGCGAAGAAGCGCCCTACCGGCCGCGCCAGCTTTTTTTCAGATGTTTGATGCGTGTCACCGAACATGCGCACGTTGTCGCATAAAACGGGCGCGCATTTCTACGCCACTTTGCAAGGTTTGCAAGGTCTGCGAGGAAGCGTGAAAGGCGAAAAGGACCAATGTTTATGGGCCTTTGGGCGGTGTTGGGGGACGATTTACGAAATCAAACAAGAATTACGTGAGTAAACTGTCAGGAGGGAAGGTGGGAATTGCGGCCTTTGAGCTTTGCGACGAGTTGCGGCCAGAACAGGATGACCAAACCAAGGGACAGGCTGATTACCCCAAGCCCTCCGGTGAGGGCGGGCAGAAACCAGAGATGCCAGAATTCGCCAATCCGCGCGTCCTGTGGGTGATCGCGAAAGTAAAGAACAGGAACAGCATCACCAACGCGATGGTCAGGAGGGTAGCTGTAGACGTCGGATTCAACCGTATGCTCCACGCCGCCGGCGTCACGAAAGCGGAAGGTCGGTGCGTAGGGTGTATCGCTGCCTCGTTCGCTCTCCTGCGCGCGCAATTCTGTTACCGTGCCTAGGGTGCGTTGCGCCGTGTGGGCAAAATGCCACGAGTAAAGAGACGCTCCGCCAGCAACGAGCAAGCAAATGGAAGCCATGCCGACAATAAACCGGGCGATGTCAGTGCGTCGAATGCTTTGCTACGGGTTGGCGACCGCCCCCAAGCCGCGCCCTACAGCAGCTGCACGCCCGGTTGCTTTGGTGAGAAAGATTCCCATTTGAACTCGGTCTCATTTAAGCAACTCCTTCATTTTCATCAAGGGCCTTATCTGGTGCCGAGCTCGTTGGGTGGTGGCGCTGGCGCTTTCGGTTTGACCTGCTGGCGGGGCTGGTTCAGGTTGGAGGCGTCCGTTCCACGGAAACTATGACTACCATCGCGAACTGTTCGAACGTGAGTGAAGCCTTGAGTCTGCGAATGCAACTGGAGGCGGCGGGCATCCCCGCGTTTATTCCCGACGAATTGTCCGCCGGGATCGCCCCTTATCTTTTTTTCACAGCCAGTGGTGTTCGTGTGCAGGTGGCGGACCAGGATGTGGAGGAGGCGAG
>JAQGOT010000297.1 GCA_028293465.1 Pedosphaera sp.
CATGTGCTCACGCGGCGCACCAAGTACAACCCGGTTCTGTTCGTCGAGCCGGGGGTGGTCAAGTCGGCCATTGCCGAGGGATTGGCCCGGCGGATCATCAGCGGAGACGTGCCGGAATCCTTGAAGAACAAGCGCCTCGTGGCCATGGATCTAAGCGCGATGATCGCCGGAGCGAAATACCGGGGAGAATTTGAGGATCGCCTCAAAGCGTTCCTGAAGGAAATTACCTCGAGCGAGGGACGCATCATCCTGTTCATCGATGAGTTGCATACGCTCATCGGGGCCGGGGCGGCGGAAGGGGCGGCAGATGCGGCGAATATGTTGAAGCCACAACTGGCTCGTGGCGAGTTGCGCTGCATCGGCGCCACGACACTGGACGAATACCGCAAGCACATCGAAAAGGATGCGGCGTTGGAGCGACGCTTTCAACCAGTGATGGTGCAGGAGCCGTCGGTGGAGGCGACGATCGCGATTTTGCGCGGCTTGAAGGAGCGGTATGAGGTGCATCATGCGGTTCGCATCCAGGACTCCGCGCTGGTCGCGGCGGCCACCTTGTCACATCGTTACATTGCGGATCGATTTCTGCCGGATAAGGCGGTGGATTTGATGGACGAGGCCGCTTCGCGTCTGCGGATGGAATTAGATTCCATGCCGACCGAGGTGGACAAGCTGGAACGCCAGATCATGCAGTTGGAGATCGAACAAACGGCTTTACGGAAAGAAAAGGACGAGGCTTCACGCGAGCGGCTGAAGAAATTGGAGAGAGAGCTGGCCAACCTGAAGGAGGAAGCGAGCAAGCTCAAGGCACAATGGCAGAACGAGAAGGCGGCCATCGACGCGGTGAGCATCCTGAACGAACAACTGGAACGGGCCAAGCAAGATCAGGAAAAGGCCCAGCGCGCCGGTGATTTGAAACTGGCGGCGCAGATCCAGTACGGGCTGATTCCGGAATTACAGAGGAAACTGGCGGCGGCGCAAAAGAGCAGCCACGAGAAGTCCGAAGGCAAACGTTTGCTCAAGGAGGAAGTGACGGCGGAGGACATCGCTGAAGTGGTGGCAGCCTGGACGGGCATTCCCGTAAGCCGGATGCTGGAGGGAGAGCGCGAGAAGCTCATTCATATGGAGGAACGCCTGCACCAGCGCATCATCAATCAAGAGGAAGCCATCAAGGCGGTGGCCAATGCCGTGCGGCGCTCGCGGAGCGGGTTGCAGGACCCGAACCGGCCGATTGGCTCGTTTATCTTCCTAGGGCCGACGGGAGTGGGCAAAACCGAACTGGCGCGCGCGCTGGCGGAGTTTTTGTTTGATGATGAGAATGCGATGGTGCGCATCGACATGAGTGAATACATGGAGAAGCACACGGTGGCGCGACTGATCGGCGCGCCGCCCGGCTAGGTCGGATATGAGGAAGGCGGCCAGTTGAGCGAAGCGGTGCGGCGGCGGCCTTATTGCGTGGTGCTGTTCGACGAGATCGAAAAGGCCCACCACGATGTTTTCAATGTGCTGCTGCAGGTGTTGGATGCCGGCCGGTTGACGGACGGGCAGGGGCGGACGGTCGATTTTCGGAACACCATCATCATCATGACCAGCAATATCGGATCGCCCATCATCCAGGAGTATTTCAGTTCCGGCAAGACGTCGCACAAAGACATGGCGGAAATGGAAAAACGGGTTCGCGCCGAACTGAAGGCGCATTTCCGGCCCGAGTTTTTGAATCGGATTGATGACATCATCATCTTCCACAGCCTGACGGAAGACCAAATCGCCAAGATTGTTGAAATTCAGTTGAAGCAATTGGAGAAACGGTTGGCACAGCAGAATCTTATTCTGGAATTGGACAAGTCGGCGAAGGAACTGCTCGCGCGCGAAGGCTATGATCCGCAGTTTGGCGCGCGGCCGTTGAAGCGGGCCATCCAGGAATTTTTGCTGGATCCATTGTCCTTAAAACTCCTGGCTGGCGAGTTCAAGCCCGGTGACAAGATCAAGGTCACCGCGCAGGATGACCATTTGGAGTTTCGGAAGAAGTAGAGGTCCCTATTGGTCTCCTGCCGAGGTGGGCTTCAAGCTTTCCGGGCGATCAGCGTCAGGCGTTGCCACCACCAGACGATTTTTCCGTCTTCCTCGCCCAACCGGAACAACTTGCGAGCGGATTCGGGAGCTTGGTTGATCAGTTCCAGCACCCGGCTTCGATTCTCCGGCGTGGTGGCGGCGGTTTCGAAATACCAGTTGAGATCAGGTTGCTTGAACGGGTCGAGCATAACCTGTTTCACGGCCAATCCGCTGGCTGCGCAGAGCTGGCTCCAGGCGCGCGGGGTCAGAAAACGGTGGTGGCTGGGGTCGCGCAGTTTTTCGAGCGTGTGGGACCAGGCTTCCGCTTCCGGTTGATCGTCCTCCACCGAGCCATCAATGAGCAGGAAGTGACCGCCCGGTCGCAAGACGCGGGCGGTTTCGCGGATGAAATTTTCCGGGGAGCTGAAGTGATGGGCCGCGACCCGGCAGGTTACGAGGTCAAATTCTCCGTCGGCATAAGGGAAGGTTTCGGCGGGATGTTGTCGGGTTTGCACCGTGAAACCGCGTTCGGCGGCGGTGCGGGCAGCGCGATCCAACATTGGTTGGGCGATGTCGGCAAGGGTGACGTCATGACCGAGGCTCGCCAAATAGAGGCCAGTATGTCCGCCGCCGGTGGCGACATCGAGCACTCTGGCCCGGGTTGGCAGAGGAATGGCTGCCACCGCAACGCGAACATCCTCCACGTTTTCGAGAATGTGTCCCTGACCGTAACGATGACTCTGTCGGGCGAACTGCTCCTGAGCCGCTTGCTGAACTGCATCCAGTTTCATGGCAACATTATATCCTTCGGAGA
>JAQGOT010000223.1 GCA_028293465.1 Pedosphaera sp.
GCAGTCAGCAGGTTCGGCAAAAAGTAAATCTTGACCTTGGGCGGTCCCGCTTCCGGCATCGGCTGGATGATGGGTGCCTGCGACGTCATGGCGCTGGTCCTATTCGAAGGTGGCCATCACCGTCTCGCCGCCCACCACCCGGTCGTTCAGCTTCACGTTGATTTTGGCGGACAAGGGCAGATACAAATCCGTCCGCGAACCGAACTGGATCAAGCTGATCCGCTCGCCGCGAACCACTTCTTCCCCCACGTTGACGAACGGCACAATCCGACGCGCCAGCACGCCCGCGATGAGGCGCACCCCGACCTTGTGCCCCCGCGGTTCACTCGTCTCAATCCCCAACAGCAGGTTCTCATTGTGCACGGCCGAGTCCGCCTTCAACGCGTTCAAAAACTGCCCCACATTATATTCGTAAAACGTCAACTTGCCGCTCACCGGCGCGTTCTGGACATGCACGTTGAATACCGACAGGAAAATCGAAATCCGGTGGCATGGACCGCCCATGAACTTCGGCTCGGTGATTTGATCGATGATATCGACCTTTCCATGCGCCGGGGAAATGATCAGGTTCGACCCCGCCGGCACCCGTGGATTCGGATCGCGGAAAAAGTAGAGCGTGAACAGCACAAAGAGGATCCACAGGCCCACCAGGAAGAAGGAACCCACGGCAATCAACGTCCCCAGCATCGTCGCCACGATCCCCCCAATGAAGACCGCGATCAACGCCACCAACGTCCAAAAGATTATTTTCAGCGCCGCCTGGCGCGCCTGCCCGGAATGTTTCATCGGCATACCTTAAAGTTCAAAACCTAAAGTTCAAAGTTCAATTTTGCCCTAAAACCCCGACCTCCCCCACCCTCCAAACTTGATCAACCGGGAAAGGACAATCCGAGGAAGAGTTCCGGGTTTGGAAATTCTTCACCATTTGCCGGGAATGGCCATTCTGGGGTTGCCTTTATCCATATGAAACCATTGCTGCTGTATTTGAGAACCAGCAGTCTGGCGGAGATCGGTGCGGCACCCAGGACACCATGAACTGCGGGACTGGCAAAGCGGGTGCGAAGGCCAATCGCGGCTTGTTTAGCGACCCGTTCCGGGTAAGATTGCCCCTGTGATTTACGACGCGTCAGTGGATGAATTGCTGCAACAGGTTTGGGATGGCCGACGGATCAGTTCGGCGGAAGCGTTGCGGCTTTATCATCTGCCGCTGGAGGAATTGGGCGCACTGGCGGATCGTCGGCGGCAGTTGATCAAGGCCGCCGCCTACGAGGGGCGGGGCAACGAGATTGTCACCTACATCGTTGATCGCAACGTCAATTACACGAATGTCTGCAATGTTTATTGCAAGTTCTGCGCGTTCTACCGGGTGGAAGGGGACGACGACGCCTATGTGATCACACACGAGGAGATGGACCGGAAGATTGAGGAAACCATCGCGCTCGGCGGCACGCAAATCCTCATGCAAGGGGGGCATCATCCGAAGCTTTCGTTGCAGTGGTATCTCGATTTGCTGTCGCACATCAAAGGGAAGTTTCCGCAGATCAACATCCACGGGTTCAGCCCGAGCGAGTTCATTCATTTCCGCGAGGTATTCAATCTGCCGCTGGAAGAGATCATCGGGCAGTTCGTAAAGGCGGGGCTGGGTTCGATTCCCGGCGGAGGCGGGGAGATTCTGGTGGACCGGGTGCGCAAACGGATTTCGCCGCTGAAAGCCATGAGTGACGATTGGCTGAGCGTGATGGATGTGGCGCATCGGTCGGGCCTGGCTTCCACGGCCACGATGATGTTCGGGCATGTGGAGACGGTGGAGGACCGGATTGAACACCTGGAACGCGTGCGCACGCAACAGGACAAGACGAAGGGGTTTACCGCCTTCATCAGTTGGACCTTTCAGGCCGAGCATACGAAGCTCAAAGCGCCGACGGTGGGAGCGCATGAATACCTGAAGACGCAGGCGCTGAGCCGGATTTATCTGGATAACGTGCCGAACATCCAGAGCTCGTGGGTGACGCAGGGGCAGGAGATCGGCCAAATTGCGCTCAAATACGGTGCGAATGATCTGGGGAGCATCATGATCGAAGAAAACGTGGTGAGCCAGGCGGGAACGACGTTTCGCATGGGCGTGACGGACATGCAACGGTTGATCCGCGATCTGGGTTACGAGCCGCATCAACGGGATAATTGGTATCAGTTGCTGAACTGAATTCCGGTTCGCAAACCCGTTCGGCTGGTGGGGAGGCAAATGAAACGCATACGATGAGCACCTGTTCCAAAGCGGGCCTTTGGAGATTACGGCGCGGTCGGAGGAGGGAGAGGTCCGGGCGGTGGAATTGAAGGGACACCCGTTTTTTGTGGCGGCGCTGTTTCAACCGGAAAGAAAAGCCTTGGGTGGCGAGGGTGAAATTCATCCGCTGGTCCGCGCGTTCTTTGCGGCCGCTGTTCAACACGCCCGGCAAAGCACCTGAGGAGGATGCGAGCGGGGAAACGCCCGGTTCACCGCTGAAGTTGCCGTAACGCTGGGGCGGATTGTGGCATCGTTCAGGCTAACTCCAATGACTGGACGCTTTCAAAATGGCGTAAAATACCGAAAAAGTCCTTAAAAGCCGGTTTTGTTGAGAAAACAGCATCGCTCGGCGGCATGGGTTTAGGAAGAATGTGTCCCAGAACTGCCAGTGGGATCAGTAAGAAATGGACAAATTCAGCAGTTCAGACCCGTGTTGAAGAACATTAAGAATGTATGAATACATCCGGAAGAGGCGAAGGCAATGCTCCCGCAGCCGTGTACCAACCCGTGGTGAGCGAAGATGCGCAGCAATCTCCCGGCGCCAACCGCAAGATATTGGTGGTGGATGATAACGCGATCGTGCTGAAAGCGCTGGCGATGAAGCTCAGTGCGAGCGGCTTTAATGTTGTGACGGTGGCGGACAGCGCCACCGGCGTGGGTGCGGCGCGAAAAGAATGCCCCGATTTGGTCATCCTTGACATTAATTTTCCCCTGGACGACGGGTTCTCCAGTTTGAAGTGGGATGGGATCAACATCCTGCAGTGGTT
>JAQGOT010000314.1 GCA_028293465.1 Pedosphaera sp.
GGCTTTCCACCATCTGCACGATCCAACCGGCGAGGTTGCGCACATCGATCACCTGCATTGGTTTGTCAGGATGTTCCGGAGCCACGGTTTCGCCGCCTTGGGCGATGCGGCGCACCCACCAGGTAAATCGATCCGTAGGGTCATGGGGACCGATGATGATTCCGGGGCGGATGCTCAGCACCCGACCGGGCAGGCTGGCTTCGGCGGCTTGCTCACATAAGGCCTTTCGCGCTCCGTAGGTTGCCTGGTTGTTCTCATCTTCAACGACTGCTTGGGGAAGCGTTGCAACCGGCGCGTTTTCGTTGAGCCCCGCTTTGCTGAGGTCGGCATAAGCAGAAATGCTGGAGATGAAGGTGTAATGTTCCACTGACGGTGCGAGCAATTCCGCAGTGGTGCGGACTCGTTGGGAGGCATAGCCGCAGGTGTCGATCACCGCCTGCCACCGGCGGCCTCGGAGCGCGTCCAGATTTCCCGTCCGGTCGCCGCGCAACTGCTCAACCTCCGGAAACAACTGCGGATTGCTTTGTCCCCGGTTGAACAACGTGATTTGGTGTCCGCGCGCCAAAGCTGATTGAACCAGGTAGCGGCCCAGGAACCGGGTGCCTCCAAGAATCAAGAGTTTCATTTGCGAGGTGGCGTTTGTTAAGGAAGATGCAGATAGGGGGTCAAGGATTTGACTAGGTCCTCGGGAAGCCTTTTGGGTTTTTCGTCGAGACTGGTGCAGACCTGGTGGGTTTCGGCCTGGAGGATGAGCGTATTGGCTTGGTCGAGAATGCGGTAGGCAAAGTTGAGGCGGATGCGTTCGGCGGCGGTGGGCCAGAGTTCAATGGTCAGCAGGTCGTCGTATCGGGCAGGCGCCTTGTAGCGGACGCGGCATTCGATGACCGGGAAAATGGTGTCCTGCTCCTGCCACTGGAGGAAGGTGACGCCGAGGTGACGAAAGAATTCGCCGCGGGCGGTTTCGAGCAAATCGAAATAGCGCGAATAATAAATGTGATTGCCGACGGTGCAGTCGGCGTAGGTCACGCGGTGAGCATGCCGGAAGGTTTGGGCGTCCATCACGGCAATCTAGGGAGAAGGGAGAGTCGCTGCAAGCCGGGGAAAACGATGTTTTGCGCGAGTCAAACAGGTATAATTCAAATTAATGAGCAGGGTGACATTTGTGAATAGTAGAAAACTAGTGGTTGCGCCGCCGGGGAACGGAGGTATCTTGCTACCATGGATTGGCAGCAAACAGTTTCGCTCGGGATTGTCGGTGTGACTGCGGCGATTCTGCTGCGGAGCAAGTTGCGGCCGCGCAAATTCAGCCTGCAAAGAGACACCCATTGTGGCTGCTCCTCGGCCAATTCATCCGCACCTCAGAGTTCGATGGTGTTTCGGGCACGAAGGGGCGAACGCCCCCAGATCATCGTCAAAATGAAATGAGGCCGCACTTGCATAAGTCCGGAAGCTGAGCTAAGTTCAAACTCCATCATGGCCATGTGCAAAGTAAGTACCACCGTGCATTTCGCGCAACGAACCTCAATTGTTGGAGACCGTGAGCCGGGCGGCGGGGCGCATTGGGTGCCCAACACCGATGTTTATGCGACCGACGAGGGTTTGGTGATCAAGCTTGAGCTGGCGGGGATGCGGAGCGAGAATTTACAGATTACGGTGGAAGGCAACAAATTGCACATCAGCGGGCAGCGACCCGATGGTTGCCGGGCTCCGAAAGTCAGCTTTTTGGCGATGGAGATTAATTACGGGCCGTTTGAGAATGTTCTGGAGTTGCCGTCAGGGTATGATCTCAGCCGGGCCAAGGCTTCTTATCTCAACGGGTTCTTAAGGATCGATGTGCCATTGGCGGCCCCGCAAGGCCCGTTAAAGCGCACCAAGGTGGCCGTCACCGGAAAATAGTTATTGTCTGAAGCTTTTTGGCGGGGGCGGCAGCTAATAGTGAGACGGTGCGATCATGACTTCTCCAGATACCGAATTTATCAGCATTTTAGGAGCGACGTCTGGCGGCGGGGAAACCCCCGCGGCCAAGGTTTCCTTGCGTTCCGTACCTGAAGTGCTCCCCATCCTCGGCTTGTCGGACATCGTGATTTTTCCCGGGATGGTGGCGCCGTTGCTGGTCGAGAATGCGCAAAGCATCCACTTGATTGACGACGTGGTCGGCGGGGACCGCCTGCTCGGCGTGGCGCTGCAACGGAAACCGGAAGTGGAGAATCCGCTGCCGGAGGACATGTACGAAGTCGGTTGCGCGGCACGCGTGCTCAAGATGCTCAAGTTTCCCGACAACACCGTGCGGGTGCTGGTGGAGGGGTTGTGGCGGGTGCGCATCAAGGGGTACGAGAGCCAGTCGCCCTATCTCAAGGCCAAGATCGAAGTCTGGAAGGACATCAAGGAAGATTCCATCGAACTGGCCGCGCTGACGCGCAACGCCCAGGTCCAGTTCCAGGAAATCATCAAACTTTCCCCGGCGATGGCCGACCAGGTGAAAATCGCCGCGCTGAACACCGAGGATCCCGGCCAGTTGACCGACCTGATTGTCGTCAATTTGAATTTAAGCCTGGAAGAGCGCCAGGAGATGCTAGAGACCAATTCCGTCAAGGACCGGCTGACCCGCTTGCTGCCGATGCTCAGCCGCGAGCACGAGGTGTTAACCCTAAGTTCCAAGATCCAGACCGACGTGGCGAGTTCCATGTCGAAAAGCCAGCGGGATTTCTTTTTGCGTGAGCAGATGCGGGCCATCCAACGGGAGTTGGGCGAAGGTGATATCACCGCGACCGAGGTGAAGAACTTGCGGGAGCAGGTCGAGAAGGTGGAATTGCCGGAGGAGGCGAAAAAAGTGGCGCTGCAAGAATTGGAGCGCTTGCAGCAGATGTCCCCCGCGATGGCCGAATACGGGGTCACCCGGCATTATCTGGATTGGATCATCAATTTACCGTGGACCAAGATGACGGAGGACAAGCTCGATCTGAAAGTCGCCAAGCGCATTTTGGATGAGCAACATTTTGGCCTGGCCAAGGTCAAGGACCGGCTGTTGGAATTTCTCGCGGTCATCAAGCTCAAGAAGCAGATCAAGGGGCCGATTCTCTGTCTGGTGGGGCCGCCGGGTGTCGGCAAGACCTCACTCGGCAAGAGCGTGGCCGACGCCTTGGGGCGGAAGTTTGCGCGCATCGCCCTGGGTGGGATGCGGGACGAAGCGGAGATTCGCGGACATCGGCGCACGTATGTCGGGGCATTGCCCGGTCGCATCTTGTATGCTTTGCGGCGCACGGAAAGCCGGAACCCGGTGATCCTGCTGGATGAGATCGACAAGGTGGGCTCGGATTTTCGCGGAGACCCGGCATCGGCCTTGTTGGAAGTGCTCGACCCCGCTCAAAACAACACGTTCACGGATCATTACCTCGATTTGCCCTTCGATCTGTCGCGCGTGTTGTTCATCACCACGGCCAACTGGCTGGACCCGATTCATCCGGCGTTGCGTGACCGGTTGGAAGTGATCGAACTGCCCGGCTACACGGAGTCGGAGAAGCTGCAAATTTCCAAGCGTTACCTGGTCCCACGGCAACTGGATGAGAACGGTCTGACGCGGCAGGGCTTCCGGATGCCGGATGCCGCAGTGCGGCGATTGATCCAGGATTACACGCGCGAAGCGGGCGTGCGCCAGTTGGAACGGGAGATCGCGGCCTTGATGCGCAAGGCGGCGTTGAAGGTCGTGAACCAGAACGGGGCGGCCAAACCGCTGGTGCTGACGGCGGATGCGTTGACGGATTATCTGGGACCCGTGCGCAATTTTTCCGAGACGGCGGAGAACATCACGGAGAATGGCATTGCCACCGGGCTGGCCTGGACGCCGGTGGGCGGGGAGATTCTATTCATCGAGGCGACCCGCATGCCGGGGAAGGGTCAGTTAATCCTGACCGGATCGCTGGGCGAGGTGATGAAGGAAAGCGCACAGACGGCGCTGAGTTACCTCCGGAGCCAGTCGAAACTGCTCGGCATCGACATGGCAGACTACGGCAAGTTTGACATCCACATCCATGTGCCCGCCGGCGCCACCCCGAAGGACGGGCCCAGCGCCGGAGTAACCATTGTCGCTGCACTGTCCTCGTTGCTGTTGAAGCGCCGGGTGCGGTCGGATGTGGCGATGACCGGTGAGATCAGCCTGCGGGGCCGGGTGATGCGCGTGGGTGGCATCAAGGAAAAGGTGCTGGCGGCCGCGCGCTTTGGCGTAAAAAGCGTGATCCTGCCCGATCAAAACCGCCAGGACTGGGCGGAAGTGCCTGCGGAGGTCCGCGAAAAAATGAAGGTTCATTTCGTCAAGCACATCTCCGAATTTATTCCCCTCGCGTTACGACCCAAATGACCCGCCGAAGCGCTTTTCTTCAAGTCACGTGGATAATGTTGGCGGTGTTTTTTGCGCAAAATTTCCCGCTCGCGGCGCAGGAAAAAGACTATCCCGAAGGACCTCAAGGAGACCGGGAACTCGTCGCCGATTTACGCAACCTGCGGCCCGTGGACAACGCGGAATGGAAGGGTCTGCTAACGCTCCGCGGACGCGACCGCACGACCACCGTCATGCCGGTTTTGGGGCAATCGGTGTCGGCGGGTGAGACCCAATGGAAGGTGATTTATCTGACCAGCGCCACGAAGGTGATGGGCGCGGAAAAAATGACGGTGATTCATACCGTGGACGGTTCCAATCAATACCTGTATGCGCGTGCGCCGGCCCCCGGCGCGCCGCTGGGCGAGCCGAAGACATTGACGGGCGCAGAGGCGGATATTCCGCTGGCGGGCTCGGACTTTTGGCTCTCTGATCTGGGATTCGAGTTTTATCACTGGCCACAGCAGCACCGGCTGAAAGGGGAATTGCGGCGCGGACGTTCCTGTTACGTGTTGGAGAGCATCAATCCACAGGCCAAGCCGGGCGGCTATTCCCGGGTCAAGAGCTGGATCGACAAGGAGACGAGCGGGCCGATCGAGGCAGAAGCCTATGGGGCGGATGGCAAGCTGTTGAAGGCATTTGAATTGGGCAAATTTCAAAAGGTGAACGGGCGTTACGAGCTGAGAGACATGACCATTCGCAACCGGCGGAGCGGCACGCAGACGAAGCTGGAATTTGATTTGGGCAAGAACTAGCCCGGTTGAGTCGGGCAGCCTAATCAGGCGGGAACGGGGACAATTGGCTTGAACGAGGGCCGGGATCGGAGCATTCTGCTTCACGCCCTGGTTATGAATCAATCTTACGCAATCATCCGCGGGACGGTCATTCTCCTCTTGGCCGTGGTCGGCACAGGGTTCGTTTTCTGGATGTGGCTGAAGCGCAGCCGCAATCCGGGCATGCTGTTCTTCCGCTGGGTGTTCAGTGCGGTGTTAATGTCCCTGCTTTTTTGGTACGCCGGCAAAGCCATAAGCTCGGGAAGTTTGGCGGCGATT
>JAQGOT010000315.1 GCA_028293465.1 Pedosphaera sp.
ATTTGCGTTGGACCGTGGCATGAGCGGCATCGTAGTTGCCGCCGTTGGTGGCCATCTCCTCGCGCACGAGTTGCTGCAACGCTTCGCCGCGCTGGGCGGCGTTGGCGATTTCCACTTTGCGTTCCCCGGTTTTTTCCATGACGGTGGTCGTTTTAATCGCCGCCTTGGTTTTGCCCAGGGCTTCGGCCTCGTTGGCGAAGTTCACCTGGTCACTCAACCGGCGTTCCCAGTCGGGCCGCTCGGCAGCGGTGATGGTGCCCGCCGTCAACGCGCCATCCAGCAGGCCCTTGATGCGCAGACCGCGTTCGTTGGCGAAGTTGGTCTTGTGCGCGTCGCGATCCGTGGTCAGCGTGGCGATGGTGCCGTCGCGGGCCGTGATTGTGGCGGTGAGGGATTGACGGTCATTGGCCCACTGGACCTTCTCCACTTCCAGTGTGGCGGCGGTTTTGGCTTTGGTGCCAATCCCTTTGAGGGCTTCGAGGACCTTGGCGTCCTCCGCGTCGTTGGCAAACTCGATGCCGTGGGCGGCGAGGAACGTGATGATTTCTTTTTTCATGTTGTCGGTGGTTGGATCTGTGGTTTCTTGCGATGCCTTATCGTTCACGAAGTGAACGGGCAGGTTGGGCCAGTCGCAAAGGCCGGCCGATTTTAGCTGATCGGGTCGATATACTTTCTTCCCGTTCTCTTCACCGACGGGATCGGAGGACCACCGACCGCTGAAGAAAAGTTTGTTGTTGTTGACCATCTGCTTGCCCTCCTCCGTGAAGACCGGCAGGCAATACAGGCCGTTGTCGCGCACCTCCAGATCGGCAATCATGCCCTTGGGAGTTTTGTCGGGGTATTTGGTGCCCGCATTGGCCATGTCGGGATGGCCATTGAGAATCCAGCAGCCGGTCACGTAGCGTTTGACCTTCCCCCAGGGCGACCGGAATTTCTTGACCATGTCCTCGGCCGCCTGCCGGTCCATCCGCTGGATGGCTTTGAACTCGACCACCGTGCCATCTTTATTTTTCAGCACGCCCTTGCCGGGGAAATCACCGAACGGCGCGAGGTGCGCCCAGCCATCGGCCTCGACCGACACCTCGTTGGCGAAGACCACCATCTCGGCGTCATCGGCGGCGTTGGCGAACTCGACCGACAATTCCCGGAACCCCCAGAGCTTCGCGGTGAGGTTCGTTTGAGCTTCGGAACAAAGAATAAAACGTTTCATGGTTTGGCTTTTTTGGTGTTCAGTCGGCTGGAAAACCCGGTGATGAGGCCCTGCGTTAAAACGGAGTTGATTTGTTTCGCGGTCTCCGGATCAACCAGAATGTCTTTCTTGATCTGGTCGAACTCGGCCAGGAGTGCATGCAATTTGCTCTGCAACAGAGCGGGGTCCTCGATGTCAAGAATGGCCAGGAGTCGCAGGCGGAATGGTTCGAGGTCCGAGGCGAGGGCGCTGGCCAGGCCGCGCAGTTGGGAGTCGGCGGCGTTGGCGATATCGACCGGCGTCGGGGAAATGATGGGAGCGGCGGAAGCAATGAGCAACGGTTCGCCCGCCTCGGGCTGTGGGCGACCATAGCGTTCCAACGCCGCCTTGACGCTGATGGGAGCGCCTTTGCTGATCAGGAATTCATCAACCTTGAGTTCTTGGTCGACGTTCTTCTTTTCGGACGTTTTGATTTTGAGGTAAGCAAGCTGCGGGGCATCCCCAAAATAATATCGCAGGACAAAACGGCTCACCTGGTTCGTGAGGGTTTCACCGATCATCTGTGCATCGTCCTGCTCCAGGATATCGGTTTCGTCCTCCTGCAAGCTGGCGCCAACCGCGTTGCCTTTGCTGGAGGTGCCGAGATCGCCCCCGCGCCAAAGCCGGGTCATCTCCTCGTTCATCATGTCGACGAGCGGTTTGAAAGGCGCTTCCCCGCTCGCCTTGGCTTCGACCAGGGCAAGCTCCGCGTTTTTACTGCACACGGCCCCCCAGTCATTGGAAAAGTTTTTGACCGCCTCCTCCATGGCAATCCACTCGGGGCTTTCCGGGGCGGCGTCGGTTTTTCCGAGCACTCCCGGCAGTCCGAACTTTTCAGAGAAGCCGACCCAGTCCTTCAGCGGCATGTGTTTGAACATGTATGCCACGGAGCAGGCTTCCATGATGCCGTCGCCAACGGTGACCAACCAACCCCACTCCTCCATTGGTTGACCGTAGACCGCCATCTCGTTCACGAGGTAACGCAGCTTGCCTTGCGTGCCTTCAAACCACCAAAGCGGGCAGAAGGTAAACTTCGCGGTCAAACCGTTCGGCCCTGGCTGCCAAGTGATTTCGTGGACCGCATAACGTTTGCCCACGGCATCCATCATCTGGCGCATCAGCAGCGACATGCCGCCCTGCTCATCCGGTTCCAGTGCCGTGGTGGCGCTGAGATTACTGTAGAAATAATCCAGCACCTTCTTTTGGTTCAGCGCTTCGGGGGTATCCTGGGAGGTCAGGATTTCCCACCCATGCCGGGCGACGGACTTCTTCCTTTTGGGGGCGACGGTCTGAAGCCGGGTGTCCCGGCGCTCCATGGCTTCCCACGCCAGCGCCGGATTCCGAAAGAACCCCAACCGGAAACTGTCCAAGTGTTGGGAGAGTTGGTCCGGCGTCAGGTTCCGGATCGGATTAAACCGAAGGCGGATGGACATTTGGACCCGTTCCGGGGTTGTGTTCGCCTGGGGAGCGGGGAGTTCGGGGGTATTAAGCATGGCAAACCGCCTTTCGGCCTGGGAGAAATGAACCGGCTTCCGTGGTTATGGGGCCACCCGAGCCGGAATCGGGCGGTAAAGCCGCTATTTGACGGTTGCCCCGCGTAGCACACTCACGGCTTGTGGGACCCACGTTGCGTGGGGGAAGTTGTTGGGTCTGCCCGCTGAGACCAAAAATTCGATTTTGGGAGGTGTACACCCCATAGCCAGAAGCCTTGCAAGGGCGTTTAATCGCCTCACAGGGCGTTTTGGTCACCCCCAGTCGATTCTTGGTGGCTCCCAAGCGCCGTGGGGCATCCTGGCGCGACGGTCCCACCATATAAGAAGAGGCGCTCTCCCGGTTCCACGAACCGTCAATCCGCGACAGGCACGAGGCTGGACAAACCCCGAGTCGGACCCCAGAACGGATTGACGGTTGGTGGAATCGAAAGCTCATATCAAAGTTCCTTTGCGACGGCCCAGGCCGGAAGAGTTCCGCCCGGTGTTGACGGCCCGGTAGGCGAATTTTCCTTGAGCACCGCCCGCCTCAGCCACCATTTGGGAAAGCCGGGCGTAAGTTTTGGAAAGGCCAAGATGGTTCTCGACGCCTTCAACCCAATCCTCCTCGCCCGTGCGGGTGTCCCGTTCCTTGCGGAGGTTGAGAAGGTGTCCGTCCAGAATCGCCTGGCTGACACCAGGGCCAATGTAAGTTTGCGGAAGCCGGGCGCGGCGCATGGTACGGAGCGCTTTGATGCCCTGTGCCCCGACCATCTCCAGCACGCCTTCATTGGGCGTCAGGAAATCATTGACCGCTGTCTGGATGCTCTCGGCCCGATTGCATTTGATCAGCGGATAAATATTTCCCTCCTGGGTGAAGCCCAGTGTCTGCTCAATCCCTCTGGCTTCACCGGCCACGAACAACACGGCGGCAGCGCGGATGCCCCGCCAGCGACCACGCTGACCGTCCCACGACAACCCGACACCAAGATTTCCGAGGTGCATTTTCAGCAATTCGGATTTGGGAACCGAAGGCGGCAGGTAGTTATCCAGACCGTTCAACGAGAGAACCAGGCGTTTGGTCAAATCGGGTTCGCCCCCGGCATCCAAGAAAACCGTGTTGATGCCGAGCACATTCATCAGCAGTGGCAACCGGACTGAGGCGTTGCCGCTCGCGATCAACTCGGCCCACACGCAGGCGCTCACCAAGGGACTGCGCACCTCGTCACACCAAAACCAGCAGCGCGGTCCCATGTCCATCCCGGCAAAGCGTGGGTGTTCACTTCGAGCCAGCGACATCGCGTAAGGCTCGGAGATTTCCCCCGCCGGACTGACGCCGAGTTCCCGCGCAGAATCCAGGACAGTTTGTGTGATTGGCTGTGCCGCCCCGGCATTCGGGATGGCGATGCGGTCGCAATGAAAGGCGACCAGCGCCGCTCCGCTTGGGTCCTCAAAGGCGGCATACCAGGACCCGACAATTTCCTGCATGGAGATCGCGCTGATGTTGAGTTGCGAAACGCGAACGCCGAACCGGGCCTGCTTGATCCGCTCCGGATGCTTGGCGACGTAACGCCCGGCGTCTCGGTCCATCGGTGTGCCGCATTCCACGCACGCGATATAGTAAGTGGCCAGCCGGTCGTGACCCATTTCCGGTTTGATGGTGGGATCGCTCTGCTTGGGCTGACCATCTTTGGCGACGCGGATGCAACGCGGGAACTCTTCCTCCAGGTTCCATTCCTTGCGGCACTTGGGACACGGCACCTGTTTGACGTGGAAGCTCGACGCTTTCAACCGGGCGTTCTGGCCCGCACCGGCCACGCGCTGGGTGCCGATGAATGCGGTCAGGTGAACCGGCGAGTTGGTCATACGCGCATCGACATAACCAATGTTGCGTTCGTCGATGTCGTCCACTTCATCCAGCAACCCAAGATCAATGGTGATGCTGGTGGGCGGTTTGTGCATGCCGCAGAAATTGCCGAACGCTTTGCGCTCGCCATCGGTGACCGTGTAACTTTCCTTGCGGTCAATCGTCTTGCCGCTGGCGTTTTCCACTTTGCCGACCTGGATCATCTCGGCCATCCAAGGATAGAGATCAAGCACGTTGGGCCGGAACTTCTGGCCGACGATCTCCTCCACCTTGGATTTGTCTGGCAAATAATTGCCGACGCTGAGGAACCGCACCGCCGTGGCGTAGGCCATCAAATTCAATTCCAGAATGGTCTTGCCCCACTGAGCGCCGCCGCCGACCGCCACCACGCTGGCCTTCAGTTGACCGGGCGCGAAAGTAACTCCGTCGATTTCCACCGCCTCGCCGTCCAGCGTGTTGCGCAGAATCTTGTCCAGCCAATCAACCACCAGTTCCAAGGGGGCGCGGCCTTCCATCGAGAAGCGGCCACCGGTGCCGTCGCGCTGCAACACGCGGGCATGCACCAGGAGAAATTCCTTGAACGTCTTGCAGAGGGGCGCATTGCTGACCTTGCGCTGGCTCAGCTTGGCGTCGAGCATCTCCAGCGCGGAATCAGATCCCGCCCGTGGGCGCTCGCCCTGGATGACACCAGGGCGAGCGGGACCGGTCGCG
>JAQGOT010000316.1 GCA_028293465.1 Pedosphaera sp.
TGTTATCCTTACACCTTCAATGTATAGTGTTCGCAATACACTATGTCAAGGAACAATGGGATACTTCTTCTAGCGGTGCGAATTCGTTCCCGGGCGGGGTGGTCCAATCTTTTGGGTTTCACGAACTTGTGTGGATGGCTAATATCCAGGCTACCGATGAAAATTAATAAGGTTGTCATCATCATCAACCAAACCAAAGGCCATGCAAAACAGACGGCCGTTGCCTTGAAGGCGGTCCTTGACCGCGAACGCGTTCAGCAGAAGTGGGTTGAGACCCTCCCGCCCAACGAAATCTCTTCCGGAAGCTGGGTGATTTGAAGAGCCTGGAGGCCGATTTGGTGATCGCTTGCGGCGGGGATGGCACACTGCTCCAGGCGGCGCACCGCTTTCGCGGTTCCGGCATACCGATTTTGGGAATTAACATAGGGTATCTGGGGTTTATCACTTCAATTCCCGGCAATCGTGTGCGTCAGGAGATGCGCCGAATCCTGAATGGAGAATTCACCATCAGCCGGCGCACCGCACTGGCGCTTGAAATTGAAGGAAAGAAAAAACTGGTGAAGGGCTGGGCATTGAACGACGCGTTGGTGGTGCGCGGTGACAATCCCCACCTGATCAACATTTCCGCGCGGGTGGGAGACCGCCGCCTGACCAAATATCGCTGCGATGGTCTGATCGTGGCCACGCCCACCGGCTCCACCGCCTATTCCCTGGCTGCGGGAGGTCCCATAATCAGTCCTGAGTGCAATGTGCTGACAATCACCCCGATTTGTCCGCAGTCCCTCACGAACCGGTCTGTGGTCGTCAATTCAACGGAGATGGTGGAAATGAGTCTGGACCCGACCTCCGGCCCCGGCATCGTTCAGGTGGACGGAATGACCATTGCCCGGGCCACTCCAGGCAGCAGTATTCGAGTGCAAACATCGCCCGATTCGGTCCCCATCGCGTTTCTTCCTGAGATCAATTACTACGATGTCCTCAGTGAGAAGCTGCAATGGCGCGGGGAGGGCCTCTCCAAACCAAAATACGGATACTCATGAGCTTTCTCCTTTTTCCCGGGCGTCACCTGGTCAATACGGTTTTCCAGGGGCGCTATCTCCAGCGGGTATTGCGTGAATCTCCGAGGTCGCTTCCCGGTTTTATTGCGGGAAAAACCGAACTCTCCGCGCCACCAAAGGAAATCATTTTTGCGGTCACCTCGGCGAACCAGGAGAATTCCCGATTTAATCCGATCCCATTCCACATTCGGGCGGTTGGCGTGGACCGGTTCGCGCGTCAGTTGCAGGCCGCCGTAAAGTTTCGCTATCGCGTTTTCGGCATACCGCATTACGGTCACACGACAAACTTTGCCGCCTTTACCATCAAGGAAATTGCACTTCAGAGCGAACAGGCGGTTCAATTGACCCCTGAGAATTGCCTTGTTCTGTGTTCAACGCCTGAGGTGATTAAACTTTACCAGGAAATGGGGTTCTCGATCGCGCCGGCTGAAATGGCCGAAGGGGATTCACATCCGCCGACTCCGATTGAGATCATCCGGGAAATTGGTAAACTTGGCCGGGGATGGCAATCGAGTCCATTGATCGCGGCCCATCTATCCCGCAGCCATTGCGGCTTGTTTGAGGATTTCCCGGAGGTTCCTCAAAGGATGGCCCGCCTTTACCAGGACCCCCTGACCAACCAGGAAGGCAGTCTCACGGCGACGCGCAATTACAGCTCCTACGCGAGGGGAATGAATGAGATAATTCGGCTCAAATATCTCGATATCCAAAGCTCGATTCGTCCTGGTCGCATTGTGGATGAAGGTTGCGCCGATGGTGCGCTGCTGGCTGAAATCAGTCGTGATTTTCCGGATTCAGACCTGTTCGGCATTGATTTGTCTTCCGAGTTCGCGGGCCGATTTCATGAGCGCCAGCGCGCCGGCGAGTTCGGAGGTGCGTACGTGCATTTTTTTCACCGCAACCTGTTCGACCGCATCTTCGAGTCCAACTCCATCGACACGACCCTCTGCAACAGCACCCTGCACGAAATTTGGAGTTATGGCGAAAAGGAGAAATCGGTCCGCAATTACCTGGCTGAGAAATTCCTCCAATTGCGGGTTGGGGGGCGGCTGATCATCCGCGATGTCGTGGGACCTGAGGATGGTGATCTGGAGGTTCTGCTTTGGTGTTCGGATACCGATGGTAAAAACCTCACTCCAGACCAACTGGAGGGCTACGCAGGCCGTGACGCCGCGTGGCTGTCCCTAATTTCAACGCGCAGCCGGCTGCTGCTGTTCGCCAAAGATTTTCTCGGCGGACATGGTGCGTTTTTCCTAAAGGAGCACCTTCTTCATGGCCGCACTGTTTTTCGCCTCACCCTGCGACAGGCCGCGGAGTTTCTTTCGAAGAAGGATTATACGGACAATTGGTCGTCCGAAATGAATGAGGAGTTTTGCTTCTGGGATTTCTCAAAATGGAAGAAGGTGCTGGCGGAGGTTGGCTTTCAAGTCTTTGAAAACCCCAACCAGCCGTCTGAAGGTTCGCGTGTTTACACAAATTCCTGGATTGTCGAACACCGCCTCGCAGGGCACGTCGGCTTGAAGGATCTGAACGGGAACAATTTGCCGTGGCCTCCAACGAACATGGTTTTGGTGGCTGAAAAACCGAGCCATTGAAGCGATGCAAATCAGCTCAATTTTGAAATAAGCGCGCGCAGTTCCTCCAACTCCACCTGGAATCCGCCGGAAAGGATTGGAAAGCGGCACCAGGTTTTTGGATCGAGGTTCTCGTCGTCGAGATGGAAAGAGGGGGCATAACGCTCCCGTTTCCATTGGTTTCGGCACCATAACCCGAAGAATCGATCAACCCACAATCCGAGTTGCTTGTTATCATGAAGGGCGTATTCGCCCTGAAGAATATGAAATACCTCGACCGGGGAGCATTTGTCACGAATTGCCGCGCGTTCAATTGCATCCAGAACATCATACGGCATCAAGTCATCCTCATCGGTTTGCCTGGCTCCAGCTGGCCGCAATTCGGCGGTCGGCGCCTGCTGGTTAACCGCCGCAAGAGCTGGCACCGGATGCAATCCTTCGGGCCCTGTGGTTTCCATCCAGCGCAGCCACTGGCGGAGGAAAGCCTTGTCAATCCCCGCGATGGGACTCAACCCGCCGCTCGTGTCACCGTCCATGGTGGCATAGCCCACGGCCGCCTCGCTTCGATTGCTGGTGGAAAGCAGGAGCGCGTTGCGAATGTTGGCCAGCATCCAGATGCCTGGCGAACGGACGCGGGCTTGGATGTTTTGAAGGGCGAGGTCGTCCGTTTTCCAATCAAGCTTGCGCCCCAAGCCTTGCTCGATGGTTCGGAGGTAGCCGTGATGCAATTCGCCGAGGTCGAGTTCAAAATGGGTTGCGCCGATCGCTTCGGCGATGGAGCGTGCGGCGGCGCGAGTGACCTTGCCGCTGTTTTCCGTGGCTTGATATGCGGTCGTCAAAAGAGCATTGGTCAACGACTGCGGCGTCAATTCGACGGGCAGATTCTTGACATACCGCAACTTGGTGCGCAGGCCGCTGGATCCAAGCTCGGCAAGCGCCGATTCACAAGTCAACGCCACCAGGCAAGACACAGCGGCGGAATCTGCGCCCCCGCTGAGCGAAACCACAAAACCCTCCGAGCGACTTTTTCTCAGGTAGTCAAATAAGGCTAAGGTCTCGGCGCGGGTAAACTCCTCTTCCTTCATCTGCCCACTGGTCTCCCAATTCTTTGTGCCGGCAAATTTGTTTCTTTCACGAACCGATTGCTGGGTTTCGGGACGGACCTCCGGCCATTTGAATTCCGTATAAACACAAAGCGGATTTTCATCGGTGAGGTCCGGCTTGAAACTGGACGTCCGCGCTTGATTCATGCGGGTGGCGTCCACATCAATTACCGCCTCGCTAATTTGAAAATCCGCAAAGCTGAATCGCGGCCCGGCAGCCACAAGTTTACCGCCGGTGGCAATCAAAGCACCACCGTCATAGATCGCCCGGCCCGATTCATTGCCAAGCAGGTTCGCATAAACATAACTCACACCATAGGCCCGCGAACCTTCCAGCACGAAGCGCTTGCGCACTTCCAGCTTGCCGAAGGCGAAGTGACTCGCGCTTGGATTGAGAATCAGATCCGCGCCCTGCAAGGCGAGTGCCGCGCCAGGCCGGTTCGCCACCCAGGCATCCTCGCAAATTTCAAAACCCATGCGGATGCCGCCAACATCGAAATGCAAATCGCCAATGGGAATTTTCTCGCCACTCGGCCCAATGAACTCATCCCGCACCCCGGCTGGCCACGGTTTGAACCAGCGCGGCTCGTAGTGAATTCCATCCCCGGCCAGAAACCGTTTGGCCACCAATCCGACCAGATGACCATCCACCGCCAATGCGGCACAGTTGAACAGCCCGTTCTTATGTAAGACCGGCAGGCCAAAGGACACGACCATTCCGCGAGTCTCAGGCAGCAAATCCTCCAGCGCTCTCCACGCGCGTTGGTGAGTATTGACGGCGTGAAAGGCATCTTCGCATCCATACCCGGTCAGGCAAAGTTCCGGCAGGCACAGCGCGCCGCCACCCCGCTCCCGAGCTGCCCGAATCGCCTGGCGGACGTTCAATCTGTTATGCTTCCAGTCCAGCGGCGTCTGGTTCAGCACTGCTGCGGCTACATGGATGAGTTTCATAGCTTCACGTCTCCCCGCGCGCTTTCAGGATCAGTTTCATCTTCAGTTCATGGAGACCGAGCTCAAGCCCCACTGGATATTCATGGGGATTTACGAACCGTTTCACACCCGCGTGGAACATTCCAATCTGCGCTTGGGCCCGTTGACGCACGTCCAGCAAGGTTGGTACTTGATACACCAGCTTCCCCAGCCGAAATACTGGCACCAGCAAATCTTCAAATGCCGTTTCTGGCACCATGTGTTTGCGGCGCGTCGAATCCAGTGGATCGACAATGGTGAAGGGCTCGGGCGCATCCGACTCGATGTCAAAGATTCCGTCACCGATGAATTCCGTGTCCGAGCGGAATCGGCGGACCTGCTGGATGCCAGGGTTTGAAATCTTAACGACCTGCTCGCTTAATTTTAATTTGTAGGCCCAGTGTCCATCATTGCCGCGTATCGCCCCCAACTTATAAACGCCGCCCAGCGCGGGCTGATCGTAAGCCGTGATCAGTTTTGTTCCCACACCCCACACATTGATCCGGGCCCCCTGTTCCTTTAGGCTGGCGATGATGTGCTCGTCCAGATCGTTGCTCGCGACAATCACCGCTTTGGGAAAACCTGCCTCATCGAGAATCTTTCTCGCTTCGATGCTCAACCAGGCAAGATCGCCGGAATCCAACCGGATCCCGACCAGTTCGTGACCGCGTTCACGCAGCCACCTCCCAGTTTCCACCGCATGGCGTACGCCTTCCAGCGTGTCGTAAGTATCAACGAGAAAAACGCAATTGTTCGGCATCGCCTCGGCGTAGGCGAGAAATGCTTCGCGCTCATCATCAAAGGACATCACCCAACTGTGCGCATGCGTTCCACACACGGGAATGCCATAACGCTTTCCTGCCAGGACATTGGAAGTGGCCGCACATCCACCGATGTATGCCGCCCGGCTGGCCCCCAGCGCGCCATCCACGCCCTGGGCCCGTCGCAATCCGAATTCCATCACAGGTTCGCCCCGCGTGGCCAGGCAAACGCGCGCCGCCTTGGTCGCAATCAACGACTGGAAGTTGAGCAGGTTGAGCAACGCCGTTTCCAGCAACTGACATTGCAAAATCGGGCCCTTGATCCGCAGCAACGGTTCGTGGGCAAACGCGACCGTCCCCTCGGGCATCGCATCCACATCGCAAGTGAACTTGAGCGTTCTGAGATATTCGAGGAACCCGGGTTCAAAAAGTGGCTTGCCGTCATTCCCCGCCATCACGGAAAGGAATTGCAGATCAGCTTCCGTAAAGTGATAGGAATTAAGGAAATCTATCGCCGTGGCCAGGCCCGCGGCAATGGTGAACCCCGATTGAAACGGCGCCTTCCGAAAGAACAGATGAAACACCGCCTCCCGATCCGCGCGCCCGGATTTCCAATAGCCGTAGGCCATCGTGAGTTGGTAAAGATCAGTCAGGAGCGCCCGCCCGTTCCAATTGTCAGTTTCAATACCGTTCTTCATATAGTGTGCTTATTACACTATCCATTGCCTTCTGCAAGCACATTCGGCTGGATTTCGTTTCCCACCGTTTCGTCCATCCCTCAAATCTTGGGACCAAGTTCCCTGAACTTTTTCAACGCTTCGGCATCGCCTCGGGCGTCGTCCACGGGATTGTGCGTGTGTTTGGTGACGCGATACTTTTTCCACTCAGTCGCCTTGGACGCGTCTTTGACGAGGCCGGCATAAATGTCACCGATCCTGCGCCCGGAAAACCCGAAGGGTTTCTTCCGAGAAAACGGTGGAAGTAGTAATTGATGCACTGCCAGTCGAACGCGACGTTGTCCGACACAAAAACGGCTCGGCCCTTGGCGTGTGGATCCAGCCAAGCCGCGAAGGATTCCATCACCATTTTGGGGTCATCAAAAACCATGTGTTGTTCGCGCGAAAATCCACTAACGGCGAGCGCCTGCGGCACGAACCGATCCGAATTGGGTCGTGTCTGCCCGTAGAAGGATTTGTCCAATGGCTCGTCGAAAAGGACTGCGCCAAAGCAGACCATCGAAAACTCCGCCGGAATGGGCCCGTCAGATGCAACATCGACAATGATAAAACTCATGAGGAATCAATTGCGTCCGTCCAACCATTTCAGTGCGCCATCAAGGTCAGTGAACGCGCCCTCAAGTTGTGCTTCAAATGCCTCGTCGAAGAAAGTGCCGAACTGCTTGCCGGGTTGCATGCCCGCCTTGGCGGCGGCTTCGGGGTCGATTTGCTGAAGGACATTGGTCGCGGCCACGCGCAGTCCCAAGCCAGGGTCATTCAGGAGCGGAAGAATGGCGGGCACGGCTGCCTTGGCATCCGGTCCATAACCCCCGAGCGCCCAAATAGGAACGGCTCGGAGGAAACCGCAAACCAGCCCGATGCAACTAAATCCTTACCGTTCGAATGAACACCTCTCCATCGATCACGGAGAGACTTGGGTAGCAAGGCCAATCTTGGTAATATCCAATTGCTGAAGCGCGTCCAGCACCTTAATCATGCCCTGATAATCCACGTCGTCGGAACCTTTGACGACCACTTTTGGATCTGGATCGGACGCTTTCAACGCCTGCAATTTGTCCTTGAGCGCGCTGTCAGGAATGGGCTCATCGTTCAGGAAGATCCGGCCTTTGGCATCGACCACGATCTGGTTGATCTTGGGCTTGGGAGTGTTGGGATCCAGCGGCGGCGGTTTGCCCGACGGCAAGGCCATTTCCAGGCTGTTGACCATCTGAGGCGTCGTGATGATAAAAATGACGAGCAGCACGAAGACCAGGTCGAGCAGCGGCGTGATGTTCAACTCATTCAAGGTGCTATGGCCGCGACGCGAGGTCTTTTTCATATCAACAAGGTTACGGCAGGACCGGCTCGGTCGTGGTCACGTCGAAGCGAACCAGCACGCGCGGGGGAAAATTGGTCGGTGGCGGCTTGTTCAGGCTGGTGGTGCGGGCGAGGGCCTGGCGCACGGAATCGTCCCAGCGTTTGTCGCCGGATCCCTTTTTCCACACCGCGTCTGAGATTCTGCCGACGCGATCCACCGCCACCTCGACTTCAACGACGAACGCTGTGTCCTCAATATCCTCGGGCCGGTCCCACCGTGAGCGAAACGAGTATTCGAGCAAACCTCGATAGAGTTGAACGGGATCGGACTCCGTCTCAACGGCACGGCCACCCGCAAAATCAAAGGAAGGCATTTCCACGGCGGCGGGCGCGACGGCAGGCGGACCCGCCGGGGGCGGCGGAGCCTGGACGGTTTCCTTGGGCGCTTCGATCTTGGCGGCGGCAACAACCTTGGGGGCTTCGGGTTTGGGCAACTCCTCCTTGGGCTTTTCCGGTTCCTTGGGTTTCTCCGGGGGCTTCTCCTTCACCATCTCGACGGCAATCTTCTTCAACTGTTTGCCGAGCAATCCCTGGCGCGCCGCGAAATAGAGCAAGGCGACCACGATGACACCATGGAAGACCAGCGAGATCAGCAGATTGACCTTGGAGGAGTTGCGCGGTTTGCGTTGCTGGGTTTGCGGAACCATGAAGGTGGCTCAATTTACTTCTTGTCGGCCGCCTCGGTGGCGAGATCCACTTTGACGACGTTGGCCTGTTGGCAAACATCAAGGACGGCGCGGATCTGCCGGTATTTCGTCTTGCTGTCGCCCCGCACGATCACGCTGAGATCGGGATCATCCATGCGCAGGCCGACGAGCGTTTGCTGGAGGCCGGGCAGATCCACGGAGGCTTTGTTGATCCACAATTTCCCGTTGGCTTCCACGGTGATGTAATTCGCCTTGCGGGGCGGGTCCTTGGCGTGTTTCGACGCGGAGGGCAGGCTCAGATCAAGGTCGTTGATGATCGGCGTGGTGGTGATGATGAAGATCACGAGCAACACGAACGCGAGATCGAGCAGCGGGGTGATGTTCAACTCCGTCAGCGTCTCATGCGTCGAGTGGGAGCACTTTTTCATGGTGCGGACCGGTTATTGGCCGCTGGGGAAGCCAGCCATTTCCCGGGCCGCGTCCTCGCCCTTCAGCGCGCCGACGATGCGCGAAGCCAGCCGTTCGTTCGCGTCCCTGATTTCCTCCGAGAGCGGGCGGTTGTCCACATATTTGTGCTCGATCTGGTTCGCAAAGCGGCTCGCAAAACCATCCAACTCCTGCGTGATGCCGCGGATGGTGGTGACCATGAAATTGTAACTGAACATGGCGGGAATGGCGACCAGCAGTCCGATGACCGTGCAGATCAACGCGCCGGCCACGCCCGGCGCCATGGCGGTGAGGCTGGCGGAACCGGCGCTGGCAATACCGGCGAAAGTCTCCATCACGCCCCAAACCGTCCCGAGCAGGCCGATGAACGGCCCGCCGGCGACCGCCGTGGAAAGCACAATCATCCCCTTCTCCAAACCCATCGCTTCGGCCGCCGCCGCCTCTTCCATCAGCACTTTGACCGCGTCGTAGGAAGCCAAGCTGATCTTGGTCGTTCTGGTCCGGGCGATAATATCGGTATTCCCATGTTCGAGTGCGGGGTCCTGGTTCAGGCTGGTGCGGGCCTCCACCTGCACCGGATTATTCTTCAGATGGTAATCCACTTCATCGGCGCCGCGGACGTAGAGTTGATAAGCGGGGGCGCCTTCGTAGTCCTCGCCTTTGCGTTTGATGTCCAACGGATCGCGGCTGGAGTTATAGGCTTCGAAGAATTTTCTGGCCCATTTGCGGGCGATGTAGAGCTGACGGGCCTTGGTGATGATGATGGTCCAACTGAACAACGACAGGATCAACAGGGCCGCCATGGTGGCCTTGCTCTCGGGCGTCGCCTTGCTGATGGCAAACTGCAACGCGCTGTTGGCCAAAATCGGCGTGAATGGAATCAGGTGCATAAGTTGTTGAATACTGGGTTTCGGGCATGATCACTGAAATCGACCGGAGCAGGTGAACGCGCCCGAGTCTAAAACGGGCTGATTCAGCGCCAAGGTTGTGAAAGGTTTATTCATTTGGCAACACCGTCACCGGGGCAATTATGCGGCGGCAGCGGTTCAGAACCTGAACGTCACGTCGAACTGCAGGATGCTATAGTGCTTGATCGGGTTGATCTGAGGGATGTCTTGATTACTGCCGCCCGTGCCGAGTTGATCGTTGATCCGGTCGGCGAAACCATAGCGGATGGTTCCAATCATGTTGTCGGTCAATCCGTATGCCAGCGCCGCATACAAGCCCTCCATGTTCGCCCGCCCCTCAAAAAAGTCCGAGTCCAGGAGGTTGGGATCCAAAGCGTACTGCTCGATGTGTTGCCAATACGTCCGGACTTCCCAGGCATGCTTCTGGCAGATCGAACCGGTAGCCAGGCCCAAGGCTCCTTTGTTGGCGAAGGCCAAGCCAATTTGGTAGGCCTTGGTGTCTTGCCGTTGCGAGGAGGAAATCGGAACGATAAAGCCGGTATTGTCCGGCACGAACGCCCTGCTCACACCGGCAAAGGCGGCATCGGCCCGTTGCCCGCCGTGCAGGTTCTGGGCGTAGTCGCCAAACAGGCGGACGTTGAACTTGTCAAATTTGGCGTTCAATTCGAAAGGAATTTCAAGCACCAACAGGTCGTTGATGCCGGTCTGATTGGCGATAAAGCCGTCATAGAAACCGTTCGGGAATCCGCTCGCGCCCGGAGAGCCGGGGCCGTTGGTGCCTCCCTGCCCGATGAAGGTTCCGTTGAAGCCTGGAATCTCCGAATTGACGGTGTTGTTCGCGCCGCGACCGGTATAGTTGTAGAGTACGGGTGCCACCTTCACAGAGAGGCTTTTCGTCAGGTGGTAATCCATGCCGGCCTGCCAGGCCAACAGAAAAGGCAGGTTGTTGTGAGCCTGGCCAAAATTGAAGAAGCCAAACGAGGTCGTGGTGGGATTGGTGTCCTGATAAAGAAATTGGCCGAAAGTGGCGAAGAAATCAGCCTCGCCCACGGTGTATTTGAAACGCTCCGCCACGCCCTCGGGATTAATATCCGAATCCCAAACCATCGCGGTGGTATAAAGCGGGTTGGCCATTTTGCCCACAGTCACATCCATCCACGGCGCCAGCCGCCAGCCCACATACGCCTGCCCGACATTAATGCCGGCGGTGGATTTGCCGAAGGGGCCCTGGAAGGGCGCGCCGCTTGAGGATGTGCCCATGGAGACCCATGCCGAGCGCGGGTTTGGCCCGGTGTCGAGTCTTACACCATAATAGTAGTCATCGAAGACCTCGCCGCGCAAACCCAGGCGCACGGAGTAACGGAGGCGGTTCAGTTTGATTTGATTCGCCTGCGCATCCTGCGCCTGCCGATTCTCAAAACGCATGCGGATGTCGCCGAACAATTCCACACTCTTGATCCCTGTGCTGAGCTTCCATTTGGAACCTTCGGGATTTGGCATGGCCTCGTTATTCGTCCGGCTGCGGATGGCATCCGCCTCGGCTTTCACTTTTTCCGCCTCTTGCTGGGTGACAAAGCCTTTCTGGATGAACAAATCGAGAAGCGGGTCGGAAGCTGGCGCGCCAGATCCCACGCTGGCCGCACCGAGGAACAGCAGCCCCGTGATGGCGGGCAGCCAGGCAGAATAATACTGGTCAGGTCGGTTTTGCATCGCCCGGAAAGTAGGAATCCGAGGTGACGAAGTGATGGCGTACTTGTTACGTCTTTGTGACGAACGGTTGCCAAGACTTGGGGATATCTCGGGGGCTTCATCATTTCAAAAACGGGGTTCAAGTCATCGCTTGGTTCATGGCCGGTTGCAAGGTGACCTGATTGACCGCGGATACGTGGAGTCACGTCGATCCGTGTTGTGAATGGTTGGGGCACATGGCTTCGTTTTGCCCCCGCGCTTCAAATCCGCTCGCGATTTTCAACGTCCCTTAAACGACCAGGTCGCGTCAGAGCGTCTGCCAAACGCGTCAAGGTCACCTTTCTGCAACGAGTGCCCGAAAATGGCGGTTGCCCGGACTGTTGAAATCACAAGCCCTTCATTCCCTGGCTCTTATATGAATATTTGTTGAGTCTCACAATTGGCGCAGCATGTCCTTTGGCATGATGCGGTTCGCCCCCGGCTTTTAATACGCTTTGCCCGGTCGAGCCAACTGTGCGGTTCGGCATCGGAAGAAACAGAATCAAAAGTTCAATTGGACAGAAGTTTGAACCACGCAAACTAAAATGAAAACCTCCATTAAAAAACTACTTATGGCCATCGCTGCCTCCGCAGTGCTGGCATCCACCGCCCACGCGGCCTCCGGCGATCTGCTCGTTGGCTTCGAACACGGATCTGGCAACACCTACGTGTTCAACCTTGGCCAGTTCTCGACACTCTCCAACGGCCAACAGTGGAACTTGGGCAGTCAGTTGGCGGCCGCCGGTTTCAACGTTTCCACTCCCGGCAGCGGCGTGAACTTTGGCGTTATCGGTTACAACAATCTGAATTCCACCCTCTACTCGACCCTCAGCCTGGCGGATTCAGCTTCGGACTACAACAGCGCCAAGGCTTCGGTCAACACGATGAATGCCAACGACCATACGCAGCTTTATGGCAGCGGCCTCGATTGGTTCTCCCAAACCGAAAACCCAATCTTGGTAGGCGGCAACTGGACTGCGGCCACCGGCCAGAACCCGAACACGACGCAACCGGGTGCCGCCACGCTCAACAGTTACGCTTTGGACAGCAGCAGCACAGCCTCCTACTTCGACTTCACCCTCGGGACCGACGGCACGCTAACCTACGGTATCGTGGCCGCGCCCGAACCGTCCACTTACGGCCTGATGGCAGGCTTGGGCCTGCTGATGCTGGCGTTCCGTCGCAAGTCCTTCAAGGCTTGATCACTCCGAGTTTTCTCCCGCACAAGAAACAAAACAACAATCAGAAATCCAGAAAAAATGAAAATCCAATCATTCGTAATCACCGGCGCCCTCGGACTGGGCCTGGTGAACCTCGCCAGCGCGGTGGACTATGTTTACATCACCGGATCCACCGCCATGCGCGGCATCGTTTACCACGCGTTCTTTGACGGCAACAACGTCTTCGACGCAGCCCCGAGCTTTGTCGGCTACAATGGCAGCAGCGCCTCCGGCTGCAACTTCATGGTGTTCTCGAACACCATCGCCTCGACTCCGACCATCGTGAAGTGTCATTGGTCGGGTTCGGAAGCCGGCATCGCCGACGTTTCCAACGCCAATCAGCAATCCTTCCTATCTGACAGCGTTGCCTTGAATGGCACTTTCGCCACCGGCGTTCCCAGCGGTTCCCAGTTGACCACCAACGGGGTTGACCTCGCGTTGGCGGATAACACCGCCCAGTATTCCTCGACTCCCGGCTCGACCGCCACAGCGGCGTTCGTCGGTGTCATTCCTTTCACGTTCGTGCGCGGCACCAACAGCCTGGCAGCGGCGGCGGCCGTCAACAACATCACCGATGCGCAGTTCCGGGCCGTGATCAAGGGCGGCCAGAAGCTGGCTCTGTTTACCGGTAATGTGAACGACACGACCAACTATGTTTATATCTCGGGTCGCGATAGTTCTTCCGGAACCCGGGTGAATACGTTCGGTCAAACCGGATTTGGCATCAGGGCCACACCCCAACAGATCGAACTCGACGGCACCGGCAACATGATCGACCTCAGCGGCGCGGGCGACTACTCCGGCGATTATGGTTTCAGCAGCGGTGGCACCTTGGCCGGCACCTTGGGCAAGGATACGGCAACGAGCGCCGATCAAGTCCATATCGGCAGGACCGGTTTCGTCACGATCGCCTACCTGGGCCGTTCTGACGCCAACACCGCGATCGCCGTGGGCGGCGTGGAACTGAGCTATAACGGCGTTTCTTACAGCTCGAACAACATCGTCGAGGGCAAATACGCCTTCTGGGGTAATGAGCAGGTTCTCAAGCGCGCCGGCGTTTCCGCTCCAGGTGCCACCGTTTACAGCAAGCTGACGACCGCCATTCCCGCCAAGTGCGATGGCGTCACCGCATTCAGCAGCACCATGATGCACGCCCAACGCTCGGGTCCGACGCTTGATCCCAGCCATAAGTAACCGCCAGTTTGGAGTGCTTTACTCAGGCCGGCGTGAACCTTCGTTCACGCCGGCCTTTTAGCTTTTGTCGAAGATGGTTCACGACCACCATGGCCGGACGGCGGCCTCGATTTGATTATCGATTAAATGAGCACGAAGAGAGCCTTGCAAATTTCCGCTTTCTTGAACCTGGCCGTGTTGGCAACCCTGGCTTGGGTTTTGGCCAGCGGTCGAACAATTCACTTTTCGCTCCCGGCTGAACCGGCGTCAGCGACGATCCCGAGGATTGCGGTCCTTGCGGACCACCCGCTTTCTGTTTTACCGGAGGCTGCGTTGCAAGCCGAATCAAAGCCTTTCCACTGGAGCCAGCTCGAGGCCGCTGACTACCGTGTCTATGTGGCCAATTTGCGCGCCATTGGTTGTCCCGAGTTGACCATCCGCGACATCATTTCGGCCGATGTGGACGGGCTCTATTCTGAAAAGCGCCAGGCGCTGCGCCTCGGTGAGGCAGGAATCGGCCCTTGGTCACGCCAGGAAGAGCGGCAATTTGTCGCTAGCTTGATCGGCCAACAGATCGCTGCCGGAGCCCCAATGCCGCAAACCGCGGAATCCGCTGGCGGGTCAAAACCGCTGGCGGCTCCTTCGATGCCCTTGGTGTTTCGAGCTGTAGATTTGGACAAATTACATTTGAATGACGGGCAAAGAGAGGCCATTGCGCAATTGCAACGAGAGTTTGTCGGGCAAATCGGTGGATCGGACCAGAATCCATCCGATCCGGTTTACCGCGAACGGTGGCAGCAGGCGCAACCCGAGATTGATGAGATGCTCAGAGGCATGATCGGAGCACCCGCCTATCTGGATTATCAATTGGAGGCGGCGGGCGTCAGGATGGTGGATAAAAACGGTGGAGCAACGGCAGCGCGGATGACGGATTAATGACGAAAGGGTTACGGAATTTCACCTTTTGTTACAAAACGTAATCAAAGTCTCCAATCCGGCGGCCTCCAATAGTGCGGACTTGTAAATCTTTACCCCCAAGCAGATTGCGACTGCGCGATGATGTCCTCAGAGTGTTGCAAGTGTCCTCCCGCATGATAGACCCGCGATGCCAGGTTGGCTAGGATGCACGCTTACTGGCGTCACAAATAATACCTAATCAATGAACAAAAACCCGATGAACCAAAAAAGAAACGTGTTGTGGCAAATGACTTTCACGGCGGTGGGGATATTGACCTTTATCCAGGCTGCTGATGCCTTGCCCTTCGTCCTGCATCCGTCGGATTTATGCCTTGGTTTTCGGAAGGTAGGAACTTTCAAGGAGAACAACGAAGTGGTGGTGAACATCGGTCAGGCCACCAATTATGTGAATTTGGCTTCCGGCTCGGTGATTACCGTGACCAATCTTTCCGCATCGCAACTTTCTCCGGATTCCTTCACCAGCCTGAACAATCTGAGCGTTTCTGCTTTCGGCGTCGTGAACGGCAACGTTTACCCTGGCTATCCGCGGAATACCATCTGGGTCGCCATCCCGCGTTCGGACGTCAACGTGCAGAGCACCCCGCCAGACCGGCAGGACCAGGATTTTTCGGCGACCCTCGTGTCCTCAATCAACAACATCATCAATGGTGCGGTTGCGATTTCGAGCAGGATTTCCTCCAATCAGGACAATACCATCAGTTTCCTGCGCGAACCCAGCAGTAACTTCAACATTGCCCTAGGCCAGAACCTGGGAGCCTGCATCGGAAGCACAGTCGACCCCAACATCGGCAACTTTCAAGACAGTTTGCCGGTTAACGGGGAAAATGCCACGGCGGGCAGTTTTTTGAATGCCATCCGGTCTGATCTGTATGAACTGAGGCCCACTGGTTTTGTGGATCCCCATACCGGCCAGACGGCCGGCCCGGGTTATTACGTGGGATATTTCCAGTTTAATCCGGCGGGAAGCCTGACCTTCACCCGCGCTTCGACCAACAACGTTCCGCCCGCGCCGGTTTTGAGCATCAGCCGGAATGGCAGCGCGAACACGATCTCGTTTGTCAGCACCAATAATGTCAACTACAAGCTTTATCTGACGAACTCCACCGGCCTTTCCACCGCCACCACCAACTGCCCATCGCTCCCCGCCACCATCACCGGCGACAACACCACTAAGTCGTTCCTCGATACCACCACCGACGCCGACCGCTTTTATCGGGTGAAGGC